>DAOVBM010000059.1 GCA_030670545.1 Candidatus Woesearchaeota archaeon | reverse complement strand
TAAGATGGGATAATCCTGATCGCGGATAAATATTTACTCTTTTAATTTTTTTTAATTCTGTAAACTTGTATGCAATCCAAGAAGGGGTAGCACCTGCAGAAGTACTAGACCAAAAATTGGTTAAAATATTATCAAAAGCTATATCATCATAATATCCAGAAAGTTCAGATTCAGAATAAGCTCTTGTTCCATCAGTGCATAAATCTTCAGTATATTCAATTGCACTAACAACACCAGCCATACATACTGCTGACATCATAATTATTATAATCAATAATATTCCATTAAAGTTTTTCTTCATCGTCTCCACTACCTCTTTTTCCTTGTTTTAATCATATTAAATCCACCCCAGATAGTTGAATTAATAAACTTTTTGTTTATCCTAATTTTAGTGTAAAATTCCACACCCCAAAATCAATATATCTCAATCCCTATTTCTTTGAGCTTTTTCTTTATCTCTTTTTCATTCTCGCTTGTAAAGAACTTGAACAATGCCTTGACTTTTGCGCCTTTCTTCCTGACAGCATCTCTCATTATATTCTCAGCATTCCCAAAATCCCCTGTTGCAGTAAGAAACAATACAACATTCTTGTCTTTAATCCTTACTTTCTTTATAGTATCCATTAGCGCAGGGCAGGGCTTGCCAGCCCATACTGGTCCGCCGATGAATATTGTATTATAATCTTTGAGATTCTTGTTTGGTATCATTACTACATCTCTTTCAAGCACACCTTTTATCATGTGCAGGGGTATCTTCAGGAAGCCCCAACCAGATGCAGCAATCCTCATCTTCAGCGCATTAAACTCCATTGATATGATGTCAGCTATCTTTTCATTCTTGCCGAACATTGAGAAATACAGCACAATATTATTCTTTTTTTTTGGCATTTTTTCTTTTTAGAACTTTAACTATAAAAACTTTACTCTAGTTTTAGAAGTTTCCTTACTTTGATTATATGTTTGCACACCCCTCCGCTCTTTCGCATGCGGAATATGAAGTGCGCGCAGCTGCATGAAGGCTTATAAGGGTCTACTGTATAGAACTCCCCTTTTTTTGAGGCAGATTCAACCTTGTATTCTTTGCCTTCTTTTTTAAGGTCCATAATAAGGCATCTCCTCATAGGAAATATATAAAATGTTCTAAAAAAAGTATGTAATAAATTGTGTATCTGAGAGCAGTAGCATCTTCAAAACTCAATATATGATTTTAGAAGGCTCTGCGTCCCCGGATGGGGCTGCTGAGAAATTGTTTCACAATTTCTGGCACCTCGCTCGGCTTTGCCTCAGAGGTTCCCCCCGCGACGAGCAGGATGTAAAAATAGAAGGAGTTTTGACCTGATGATGCTACTGCTCTAAGAAGGACTTATTACATTCTAAAAAATAAAGAAAAAAAAGAGATTAATACCCGTTCCTTTTTGCTATCTTGTTTCCAAACTTATCTATCTCTGCAAAAGGCAGGGGTTTTGCATTTATCCTGTCTTTGCCCATTTCGTCTATAACTTTGCAGAGGAGCTGCGCAGGAGAGTCTTTTACCAATGAATTGTTTGAGAAAACATAAATCTTCTTAAGATCCACATAGCTATTGTATGCAGCAGATGTCTGCATTATCTGGAAGAATCTGCCAAGCTCATCAAGGTCTCTGAAGCCGTACAGACCTATATGTGTTGAAGAACCTTCAGGAATCCTATAGACATTGACTATATGTGGGCTCTTGAGAAGAAGATTTTCTATGCCCAATTCTCCAAGTTCTTCCCAGCTCTTTAGTGTTAGCCTCATTACTGCAAGAGCAAATGTATTTATTCCTATCTTGCCATAGTCAATATTTGTGTAATATCCCTTTATAACGCCAAGAGTCTCAAGTTTTCGCCTTATCTTTCCTACAGCCTGTGTTGTTATCTTCAGTTTCTTGGAGATATCAACATCTGAGATGCGGCCGTTTTTTATAAGAAACTTTAATGCCAGCTTCTCATTCTTTGTCAGTTTCATAGCTTCTTTCATTAATATACCACCCCATTATGTAGTTGAATTATTTAACTAAATCTACTGATTTATAAGTCTGTGGTTTATATTCTAAACCTCATTTATATTCAATATTTATAAATTTAACTATTGTAAATCCTCACGACGATAAAAATACATCTACGGATATGCTGACAAATGCAGTTCTTGCGTCTCTTTAATAATTCAAGAATTATCTCCTGTTGTGTTTAGGGTGACCAGATGTTGAATGCCCTGCAAAATTCTTTTTTCAACTTAAGGCATTAAACTTATTTAATTAATATTTATATGCTGCAATCAGGTAAACCTGGATGCAGCAAAAGCTTTTTATCTTAAAGCAATAATGCAGTATCTCTCAATAAAACTTTTAAATAGTTCATACTATTAATTTATGTTTTATTCTTAGAGCTTACCCTGATTAAAATTATTACCTCCCATTGCAATAATGATAACATATAATCCTTATGCAGTTTATTCTTTAAACCTAACTTTTTTATAAGCAATTTGTGGGGATACTGTGTGTGGAGATATTGACAGGTGATAATAAATGAAATCCAGAAATATTGAGTATGATATGAATTTGACCGAATTCATGGATAGCAGTAAAAAGATTAATACTGTTGATGCAGGGGCAAGTGGCAGGAGTTATAAAGAAGTTTCAGGCCTGTTCAGGAAGATTATATTGCGCAGCGGTAAATGATCAGATAGGTGTAAGACTAAGATATGGAAGGAGATTAGGCGCTTTATCCTATTCTCATGGTGATGCTGATAATAATCATTGTATTTCCAGTAAGGCATATAACAAAAAAAAGATGGATAAAGGAGGATTAAGATGAGAAAGGGGAGAATAATCAAAAAGAAAAACCCTCAGCCAAAGAAAGTAGCTGGGTTGCAGGACAAAAAAAGGATAGATACTGCTTTTATAACTGCTATCCTGCTTGGGTTAGTGCTTACATTGTCAGCAGGTACTATAATCTTTGTATCTTTTGGGGATTCTACTTTTATGCGGGCAGGAAATGATAAGCATACAATGATTGTGACCCCTCTGGGATTTGATCTTGCATTGCTGCTGATAGTGATGGTATCAGCGATAATCATAATATTATCGACTAAGAAAAAGGAAAGCAGAAAATAATGATTTCAAATATAGACTGGACAGCGCTTGGCATAATATCAGCGTCAGCTGCTGCTGTAGGTGTGATAATATATCTGAAAAGACTCAAAAGCAGGATAAAGAGGTATGTCCTGAGAAGCAGGGAGATAGAAAAGTATTTCAGGGAGGAGATTTAGATGAGGAAGTGGTTCAATAATATATTCATCTATGCCTGTGTGATTGCGCTTGTAAGCTGTATATCCTTTTTTTTAATATCTGGTTCACTCTCTCTTATGGCTTTTTCAGGAGAGATGTTTTACTATAGCCTTGAGTTCTGGCGCATAATCACTTTTCCTTTTATACATGTTGACATTGGGCATCTTCTCCAGAACATTGCAGCTATAGGAGTGATAACATTTCTTGCTTATGAGGTTAATCTTGGGGCAGCAATATATCTTGGCTCATTTTTCACAGCATCTTTGTTGATAGCATTAGTTGCAGGAGCTGTCGTGCCTGCCATAATAATAGCAGGGCTTTCTATGGGTATATATGCTATAATTGGGGCAATATCAATAAAAGGCTCTAACTTCATACCTAAGAAGATTATTATACCCTTGTTTGCAGCAGCTGTTTTTATTGAGCCTGTAGTTTCTATGTTCGAGGCTTCAGTAGTAAGGTCATCAGCATTTCACATGATTGGATTCATATTAGGAATAGCTTTCATAATTACAGTAAAGCAGGCAGTACCTAAAAGAAGAGTACTTGCGCCTGCTTGAGGTTTGAAAATGAAACGAATTAAGTCAGGAATAAACGGGATTGATATCCTTTTGCAGGGAGGTTTGCCAGAGAAGAGGACAGTACTTCTATCAGGCAGCTGCGGCACAGGCAAGAGCATATTTGCAGCGCACTTCATAAACCAAGGGCTTTCAATGGGGGAAAACTGCGTATATGTTACATTCGAGGAAAGCGCGCATAATCTTATCGATAACCTTGGAAGCATAGGGATGAATTTTGAAGCAATGGAAAAGGCAGGAAAACTGAAGATAATAGGCGGCGCTATAGGAAATATCAAATTTTTCAAGGAAAAGACAAAAGCCAGCGCAAAGGACATGGCTGAAGAGATAAAGGAAGTGGTGCTTGAGATAAAGGCCAAAAGGATTGTCCTTGATTCACTTAATCTTTTCCTCATGCTTTTTGATACAGATACTGAAAGAAGGCATGCTATGGCTGAACTTTCATCTGTGTTTGAGAATATAAGCTGTACTACGATTATGACATGCGAAGTGAAAGAGGGTACAAGGGATCTGAGCTGGTATGGTTTTGAGGAGTTTGTTGTTGACGGTGTTATCTCTCTCTATAGGGTTCCATTCGAGAATATGTTTGAGCGCGCTGTATCTGTGATAAAGATGAGAGGCATAAATCATTCTCCTAACATAGTTGCTTTGCAGATAAGGGATGATGGGATACACGTGTTTCCGACAAAAGCTCCGTTCCATAAGATATTTGGGTAATATTTCAGGCCCTATACCTGCTCCTTTTATGCACGCTTCTTGCTGTCATAAGAGAGAATACAAAAGAAAGCGATACAAGCAATATTGCCCAGTTGATTAAAGGCAGAGGCTTTTTTTCTGCTGGTTCCTGTACAATAGCAGTCACAGCTCCTGTTATTGCTGCTCCTGTGAACTGACTTTCTGATATCGTTGACATCATAGAAGAAAAAGCAGGAATGTCATATAATCCAATGCTTGCAAGACTGGCAAAAAATAATACAAAGATAATTACATACATCATATACCCTTTGAGTCCTGACATTATTGGCTTTGCTATCTTTCAACACTCTCCCTGGATATCATGAATATTACAAATATTGCAGCCATAACTCCTATCAGGAGCATTATGAAACTGAACCCGAAAGGTGTTATCATATTGAATTCTCCCTTGTCTAATGTTACCTCACCTGTGATTGAGGGTTTTCCTAAGCCGAAATATATAACTGCTGCAAATATAATAACAATAAAAACAAGAGAAGCTATCATATACAAGGACTTCTGCTTTTCAGATTCATATTTTGGTTTTGCCATATCCATAGAAATAAGATTTCACCTATATAAATCTATTGTTTCTTTTTAAGTAAAAAGTCAGATGTCATGGAGCACAAGCATCTTCAAAACTTAGGAGGGGTTATTAGAAGGCTCTGCGTCCCCGGATGGGGCTTCCCCCCGCGACGAGCAGGATAATGAAAAGGATTAAGTTTTGACTGATGATGCTGGTGCTCTTTGAATCGCATACTTTTTACTTACGTTTCTTTTTGTAGAAAGTTTTATATACCTTGAAACTCTATATACGCCAAATGAATATAGATAAAATGAATAAAATATACTCTGATCCTGTGAAGACTAATATCCTGTTCATAGTCCTGCATCTGATTATAGTCATACTGATAATATTTTCCTTTGTGCTTATCAAGGATTATTTTACAACAAAAGAGCAGATATCACTGATTGATGAGAGACTCAATTCATTCATAAGCGAACAGAGTGAGCAGAACAAGATTATTGTAGATATGCTGGTGAATACTAATTATTATCTTGGAAGACTTGTTGAAAAAGAAGCAAATGAGGAGATGCCTCTTGGAGGGATTGTAACAGAAGGTATAAAGCAGATTCCTGAGATAGAGAAACCTGAACAATTGCAGGAGGAGATTATAGAACAAGAGGCGTTTATATCTCCTGAAAAAGAGCATGAGCTTCTCTCATCAGCTGTTTCTGTCTATGCAGGAGATAATTTTGGGAGCGGGTTTGTTGTAAGCGAGTCTGGTTATATACTCACAAACTATCATCTGGTAGAGGATTTTACCAGAATCGAAGTGGATTTCTACGATGGCGCGATAACTTTTGCAAGGCTTGTTAAATCTGATAAGGACAAGGATATTGCGCTGATCAGGGTCATAGGAAGGAATCTTCCATATCTTGATATGGGTGATTCTGATAAAATAGAATCCGGCCAGGAGATAGCAGCATTAAGCCACCCTTCAGGATTTAGTATAATGTTAAGCAAAGGAAAAGTAGAAATTCTTGATGTAAGGGAAGGATTCTTTGAATTCAGCGATCCATCTATAAATCCTGGAAGTTCTGGCGGAGCAGTCGTAGATATGGATGGCAATGTTATAGGTATGATAGTGCATACCAGAGAAGGCCAAAATCCTTTTGCAATATATTCAAATGAGCTTAAACAGTTCCTGTCAGATACAATCTAATATAGTTATTAAAAAATGGAAACAAAGGCAATTACACCGGATGCAGAGAATCCATGCAGTCCTGGGCATAACACAGAGAAGATACTTACCCTTATATGCAAGAAGGATGATGTCAACTGGAAATCAATAATCCATGACCTTGTCACGTCTGAGCAGATGGATGCATGGGATATAGATGTTTCGCTTCTGTCAAATAAGTACATAGCTCTTGTCAGGAAGATGCAGGAGCATGATTTCAGGGTTTCAGGAAAGATGATACTTGCTGCAGCAATACTTCTTAAGATAAAGTCAAAGCAGCTTGTAGGCAAGGACCTTGAGGATCTTGACAGATTGTTCGCATCAAGAAACAATGATGAAACTGAGGAATTCTATGAGGAGATGGGATATGAACATATGAGAGAGATGCTGGCAGGAGATGGGGAGGAAAAGCCTGATCTGATACCCAAGACACCGCAGCCTAGAGTAAGAAATATCTCTGTATATGATCTTGTAAGCGCACTTGAACAGGCTCTTGAGGTAAAGAAAAGGAGAGTGTTGAATTCTATCCCTGATATGATAGATCTACCCCAAAAGTCAGTGAATATAAGCAGGTCAATAAAGGACATTTACCAGAAGATTCTCGAATTATTCAAATACAACAAAAGGATGACATTCTCAAATCTTCTGCCTGAGAACTGTTCAAAAGAGACAAAGGTTTTCACCTTCATTCCTCTCCTGCATCTTACAACTACAAGAAAGATAGGCTTAAGGCAGGATGAGCATTTCGGTGAGATTGATATATTGCTGAGAAGCGAGAGGATTGTGGGAAAGGGTGTTGTTGGAAGGGAAACATAACCTAAGGATAACACTTTTAAACTTTTTACCCAAAACCTTTTAAATATAATCTCATTTCTAGCATATAAATAAAAAAGAGGGGATAAGCATGAATCTTGAAAAGAAAGATATTGAAGTCCTTAGGGCACTTGTGAAACAGGAGATAAAAGAGATTGAAAAAGAAGGCTCCGCTATTCTTAGGCCTGGAGTAGTTTTCCTCAGCGCAGAAGAAAAGTATGAAGATTACCTTGAGGAGCTTCTTCAAAAACTTAAGTAAAGGAAACAAAAATGGCAGACAAACAAGAAGAAAATATTGATATTAAAACACAGAAAGATATGCAGCAAAAGTATATGGAGATGCAATATATGCAGCAGCATATTGCAGAGTACCAGAAACAGCTTGAGCAGATTGACAGCCAGCTTAAAGAGTGCGACTTAATAATAGAAGGTCTTGACTATATCAGCAAAAAGAAAGAAGGCAATGAACTGCTTGTGCCTATAAGTAATGGAATATTTGCAAAGGCAAATCTTGCTGATAATAGTTCAATGATAGTCAATGTTGGCAGCAATGTTGCTGTAGAGAAGAACATAGATGACACAAAAGTTCTTATTGGGCAGCAAAAAGCAGAGATGGAGAAAGGGAAACTGCAGATAATTAATGTAATAAGTTCAGTCACAGAACAGATGCAGATTCTTGAGAAAGATCTTGCAGCAATGGCTGGAGGAAATGAATAAATGTTTAAATTCCTTAAAGACAAGCTGAAGAGTACTATTTCTAAGATATCTGATACTATAAAGGCTGAGGGCGAAGAAGAGATAGTAGATGAAGAAGTAGTAGAGAAGAAAGAAGAGATTAAAGAAGAAGAGAAAAAAGAGGAGATTTCTGAAGAGGTAGAAAAAGAGCCTGCTGAAAAGCCTGAAGAGAAGAAAGA
>DAOVBM010000051.1 GCA_030670545.1 Candidatus Woesearchaeota archaeon | reverse complement strand
TTTAATACTTAGTATACCACCAGTCTGCGACTGGTGGATTATATTGTGGTATACTAAGTCCCAAAATTAGCAACCCGAGCCTGAAAGGCGAGTATGCCACCAGTCTATGACTTGTGGTGGTTGCTAATTTTTGACACCCCTCACTTCATTGCGAAATTTTGGATTCCAAAAATTTGATAATCTATAATGCAAATCCGTAATACCACACCATTTATGGTGGGGATAGGATTTGTTATCAATAAATTGTCAAATTTTTGTTATTCTGATAAAATTAGGTAGTGAAAGAAATATTTTTATATCAAGAAACAAGGGATATAATCAGTCTATCACTATCGCAGGCTTTCCAGGCATTGCCTGGCTGGCTTTTGCTTCTTTTGAGTCTTCTGCTTTGGTTATTTCTGTTGTGCATGAGAACTCTTTTTCAATCTTCTCTTTGTTATCTGCTAGATTTCTTAATTCAACATCCTGACCAAGCACAATCTCTGGGATCTTTGATACGTCTTTTAAAAGCTTAGGTACAATCTTTGATATTTCCTTGCCATATACTTTGAGATCACCTGCCATCAATTCTTTAATTATCGCTGAAACATCTCTAGTCTTTTCCATCAATTCTTTTAGCAGCTTAATGAAATCATACTTCCATCCAGAAGCCAGGATAATCTTTATTGAAGCAGGCTTTTCCTTTCCCAAAATATTGAGAACAGATCTTATATCCCTTATTGTATTCTCTATCCTCTGTTCAGATGCCTCAGCTTCTTTATCAATCATCTCCTCATTATATTTAGGCCATTGTTCAAGTGACACAAATCCTTTTTCCCATAACATCTTCCCCATCTCTTCTGCAATATGAGGAGTAAAAGGAGATATGAGCAAGATGAGATTCTTCAGGCACTTATCATAGCTTTCTTTATGCACTCCTTCCTCTTTATACTTAGATAAGTCATTTACAAATTCCATTAGAGATCCAATAGCAAGGCTCAGCCTGAAATCTTCTATATCCTCAGTCACTTTCTTTATGGTCTTATGCATCTTTCCTACAATCCTTTTATCAGCATTAGTCAGATCTTTCCTTGACTGCGAGGGCTTATCTTCAGCAAGTCTGAAAACTTTATTTAGGAATCTAAAACTGCCATTTACACCTTCATCAGACCATTCAAGCTCTTTTTCAGGGAGCGCTGCAAAGAGTATGAACAGCCTTGCAGTATCAGGCCCGTATTTTGCAATTATCTCTTTAGGATCAACAACATTCCCTATAGATTTGCTCATCTTTGCTCCGTCTTTGGTTACCATTCCCTGCGTGAGCAGCTTGCTGAACGGCTCGTTTACATCAATTAGTCCCATATCCCTCAATGCCTTTGTGAAGAACCTTGCATAGAGAAGATGAAGTATAGCATGCTCTATTCCACCTATATACTGGTCAACAGGCATCCAATAATCAGCCTTATTCTTGTTAAATAGTTTAGAATCATTATTTGGATCACAGTACCTTAGGAAGTACCATGAGGAATCAAAAAAAGTGTCCATTGTATCTGTCTCCCGCCTTGCTTCATTGCCGCATTTAGGGCATGAGCATTTTACAAAAGATTCGCTTGTCTCAATTGGATTCCCTTTCCCTATGAATTTCACATCTGTAGGCAGCAATACAGGAAGATCCTTTTCAGAAACAGGAACTGTTCCACATTTATCACAATATATTACAGGGATAGGGGTGCCCCAGTATCTCTGCCTTGATATAAGCCAGTCTCTTAATTTGTAATTAACAGTCCTCTTGCCCCACCCATTTTTTTCAAGGTATTCTGAAATATCTTCTATCGCTTCCTTATTTTTCATCCCATTAAAATCTCCACTGTTCATCATAACTCCATCTTCACAGTACGCTCTTGACATCTTTTCAGAATTAAGATCATATGATTCTGGATTGATGACAACTTTAATTGGGAGGTTATATTTTTTTGCAAACTCAAAATCTCTTTGGTCATGCGCAGGCACAGCCATTACAGCTCCAGTGCCATATTCAACAAGAGCGTAATCAGCCACCCAGATAGGGAATTCTTCTCCTGTAATTGGATTGATTCCATGTCTCCCGATAAATATTCCATTCTTCTCTTTTCCTTCAGCTGTCCTGTCGATTATGCTTCTATTAAGAGTTTCATTGATAAACTTCTTTACAGGCTTTTCGTATTCTGTCCCATCAATAAGCTTCAATACTGTTGGATGTTCTGGCGCAAAAACAAGGTATGTTATTCCAAATACTGTATCAATCCTTGTTGTGAATGTAGATACATTAAAGTCCATATCCTTTACTTTGAAGAATATCTCTGTGCCATGCGATTTGCCTATCCAGTTCCTTTGCATAATTTTGACTCTTTCAGGCCATCCTTTCATTGAATCAAGCTCTTCAAGAAGCTCATCAGCATATTTCTTTATATCAAGGTACCATTGCTCAAGGGGCTTTTGCTCGACAACAGACTTGCATCTCCAGCATTTGCCATCTTCAACCTGTTCATTAGCAAGGACAGTATTGCATCCATTACACCAATTTATTATGCCTTCCTTCCTGTAAGCTAATCCCTTTTCAAGGAATTTGAGGAATATCCACTGGTTCCACTTATAATATTCAGGATTACAGGTTGCAATCTCCCTGCTCCAGTCATAAGACAAACCAAGTATCTTCTGCTGCGCTTTTATACCTTCTATATTCTTTCTTGTCCATTTAGCAGGGTCAGCTTTTGCTTTTATTGCTGCGTTTTCTGCTGGAAGACCAAAAGCATCATAACCCATAGGATAAAGCACATTGAATCCATTCATCCGCTTAAATCTTGCATAACAATCTCCTATAGAATAATTCCTTACATGGCCCATGTGGAGATGACCAGATGGATAAGGAAACATTTCAAGGGTATAATATTTCTTCTTCTTGATATCATCATCTACTGCGAATATATTTGAATCTTCCCACTTCTTCTGCCATTTCTTTGCAATCTTATTAAAGTCAGCCATGTTACTTCACCTTAAAGGTTTATTGATGTTATGTTTTACACTAACATTTTTGATAAATAAGCCATTGTTTTTAAAGTTTATTAAAAATTGTTTGTAGAAAGTCAAGTGTAATGGAGCACAAGCATCTTCAAAACTCTTTATGTATATCTAGAAGGCTCTGCGTCCCCGTAAGGGACAACCCCCTGCGACGAGCAGGATAAAGAAAAGGATTAAGTTTTGACTGATGATGCTAGTGCTCCTTGAATAGCAGACTTTCTACATACTAAAAATTTTGAGGAATAGCATACATCTTTTTTATTGTTCTTAAAATGGATTTTCCCCCCAGAAATACTAGAGATTCCAAAAACATTTATAAATCAGGTAGTAGTTACGTTGTTTATGAATACACAAAATTATTATAAACCCTATTTTGAAGCTGTAAAACAAATACTGTGTGGTATACCTGTCAATGAACTTGATGACATTAGAAATCAATGTAATGAATCGTTTCTTATGGCAGGTTCACAAGATGGCAAATCTCCTGCTAAATTTGAGGATTATTGTCCAGAAGCATTGATAATTAGCTTTGCAGCTGACGCTGAGAATAGAATTATGATGGGGGAAGATCCACAACAAGCATACATTGGTTTTAATGGTTTACAAGCCAAGGATTTCAGGCGAAGGGGCAAAGTAATTTTGGAGAATATTGTACATCGTTACCTATAATCCTCTTGTTCCATTATTACATAAAGTGTCGCTTAATTTATTTTAAAAAAGAATTCTAATCTTTTTAACTAAAGCAGAATCAGGCTTAATATTCTCAAGCTCATACTTTTCAATTCCCTGTGATTTTGCATAAATATTCGCAGCGTCTTCTGTCTTAAAAGTCTTAGGCCTAGCTTTTCTTCTTCTTGGCTTTGGCGCAGATCTCGCCCCTCCTCTTTTCAGGTCCCTTATTCTTACATGATTACTCATAATCCACACCTAGAATTTTTTGAACTTTGCAGCAGTATCAATCAAATCAACATGGCCCAGGAACATCGCCCTGCAGCAGAATCTTGTGATTCCCAGTGAATCAAGTATCTCTTTCCTGCTTTCTCCATTTTCTGCTCTTTCCTTGTATTCTTCCCAATGTTGGGCTATTGGTTTTCCGCAGCTGAAACATCTTACTGGAATCATCATTTTTTAATCACCTATAGGATTTCTGCCTTTTTGCCCTGGCTTTTGAATCATTCGGTTTGTATACTTCTTTTCTTCTTATATCTGCTACAAGCAGCTGTCTGTCATATTTCAGGAAAACATTCTCAAGTGTCTTGTCAAACTGGACAAGAGCCCTTCCTATGGCAAGCCTTGCAGCATCTGTCTGCCCGTTTATTCCACCGCCCCTAATATTAACACTTAGATTAACTTTAGACGCAGCAGTTCCAGCAATCAGGATTGGTTCCATAATTTTCATCCTATGCATCTTCGGCTTATATGTCTCAAGCAGTTTGCCATTAATCCTTATTGTTCCCTTACCAGGCTTTAATGTAGCCCTTGCAATTGCAGTTTTCCTTTTTCCTGAAGTGTGAATAATTTTCATATTTTTGCACCCATAAATTTGCATATAACTTTAACGCATACATATCTTTTTGAAGGAAGTTTCGAGACATTAGCATCAGCAAATGATTCCATTTTCTGATCCTTGAACTCGTCAGGGACACCTAGATGGCACATTATCCTCTTAAAAGCATTCTTCCCTTTCTCCTGTTTGTATGGCAGCATCCCCCTTATAATCCGTCTTACAAACCTGTCAGGCAGCCTGTGTATGAAAGGTCCTGTTGAATGTGTCCCTCTCTTGCGTTTTTGCTTGTATCTTGCCAGAATCTCATCCTTATTTCCTGTAATCACTGCAGATTCGCAGTTAACAATATCAATCTTTTCTCCCAAAAGCGCAGCTTTTGCAGCTTTTGTAGCTATCCTGCCAACAATCATGTCTTTAGCGTCTATAATCATATTGATCATCCATTATCCTATTATCCTTATTGCCCTGCCTTTTGCAGGTTCTTTCATAATGTCTCTTATATGCATTGCTTTTGCATTAATCTGTTTCATCTTTTCAAGAGCGCCGTCTGAGAAACCCCATGCAGCTATTGTGACAGGGTGATTAAGCACTCCACTTCCTAAGACTTTTCCAGGAACTATGATAATCTCATCCTTTTTTGTTGTCCTGTCTATCCTTGAAAGGTTTACTACCCTTCTTGAGCGCGTAGGCTTCTCAAGATCCAGAGCTATCCTTTTCCATATCTTCTCATCGGATTCAATCGATTTTCTCTTAAGATCACTAATCAATCCAGTAAGATATTGATTAGCTGCTCCTGTTCTTTTTACCATTTCTTTTCACTTATTTTTTAATTATGTTGATTTTGAATCTTTGTGAATGTTTTTTATGATTTAATGAATTTATATTGATTTTGAATGCGGAGGACGCGATTCGAACGCGCGCACCCACTAAGGGACAAGGCCCTCAACCTTGCGCATTTGACCAGGCTCTGCCACCTCCGCAATTGAATAACATCTTGCGAAGGCCTACTTCATCGTATTCAGGGCTTCCTCAAATACTGATAATTCCTTCTTAAGCATATCAAGCGCGGTAACTATTATTTCCTTTGCTTTTAACTGGCCGAAACTTTCTATATAAAAGACAAATTCATCGTCTTTTTCATTGAGTTTTATGCTGTTCGGCGCTTCATCAGCGCATGCTGCGCATAGATTGCATAACATTAATTTCTTCTGATTTATCTCAAGCTTTCCTGACCTGACTTCAAGCACACCTTTTGGGCATACTTTTACAACAGCTTCAGGGTCTTTGATATTAGCCTGGGTTATATTGATAATAGGTTTGTATTTATACCATACCATGCATGGGGCCCATTTTATATGGTCCTTGCCCTTGCCAAGCTCAGCAGTTGCAACCAGTTCAATCTCCTGGCCTTTCAAAAGTTTGACAATAGGTGTTTTTGGGTATGCTGGAACTACTTTAGGGTCCTTTGATTTAAAATCTGAAGCGTAAACCATACCATTCTTTGACTTAAGAGTCATCTGCAAAGTGCATCTTGCGCAGCCTTTTCCTTCGCATTTGCATTCGCTCTTTACAACATATGACTTAAGGTCTGTTGTCAAAGGCAGCAGGCCCAGCCTGTGCGCTATGATCTCGTCATATAATACAGAGTTGTTTTTCATAATCTCTACATCTTCTATAGCCATGGTTGGGACTTCTTCTATGATCATCCGCCTTAATGTGTTGGCTATGGTTGGATCTATCTTCTTTATAATAAATGAAGCATTCATCTTAGATTTATCCTGTGTCAATGATATGATTTCCATTTATACTCTCCTGCCTCTTCTTCCGCCTTTTTTCCTGCATCCATCATGGGGTATTGTAGTGACATCTTCAATTATTCCTATCCTGAATCCCATTCTTGATAATGATCTTATGGCTGCCTGCGCTCCAGGGCCCACATTCATCGGACCGTTGTGACCGCCTCTTGCTCTTACTTTGACATGCAGGGCATTAATTCCTTTTTCTCTTGCCATCTCTCCTACTTTCTTTGCTGCAGCCATTGCAGCTGTGGGAGATGATTCCATCCTGTCAGCCTTCACAACCATTCCTCCTGAAACTATTGCAAGGGTCTCTGTCCCGGTTATGTCTGTTATATGGATTATTGTATTGTTATATGTAGCAAAGATATGCGCTATTCCCCACCTTAAGTCATATCCTGGTCTTTGAGGCTGTCTTTGCCTAAATCCTTGTTGTGATCTTTGTTCTCTCATGTTTATCAACTTTTGAATTATCTTGATTTACCTGGGCTTCTTCCTCTTTGTCCAGCTTTCCACTCTGGTCTTCTCCCTGGCGATCCCCTATATCTCTGTACTTTTTTCCTTTCAGGCTTCTCTTTTTTCTTCAATATGACTCTTTCTGGATGGTCATCTTTTGAAAGATTTGAGCTTGCAATGAAAGATATCTTTGGCTCTTCTGAAAGTTTTACCATATAAGAAGGCATTGTTATTTTCTTATCTCCTACCATAATATGTCTGTGAGTTATAAATTGTCTTGATTGTTTCATAGATCTGGCAAAGCCTTTTCTGTGCGTAAGAGTCTGGAGCCTTCTTTCCAATATATTTTTTAATTCAAGGTCAAGAACCTTGCTTACGTCATCGCCGTCAATAAATCCAAAAGACCTCATCTTCTCAAGAAACTGCGCCTTTTCAATCTCATCCTGCTTTGTCCTTATTGTTGCAAATCTTTTAGCGATTTTAAGATAATTTTTAAGAATTGAATTTGCCTTATAAATCTCCCTCTTGTTTTTTAGGGCGTATGACGCAACCTGCTCACTCTCTTCTATAATCCTTTCCTTATTCCATGGATGTGATGGTGTAGAGAAATTTTTCCTGTGTTTTCGTGGATCTCCCATTTTTTTCCTTCTTAAGTATTATTGAACATTATTTTCATGATTTCTTCTTCCTCTTTACTCCAAGTGATGTTTTACCCTTGTTTCTCCTGAAGTTTGATTTTGTCCTTTGTCCTCTGCAAGGCAATCCAAGATGATGCCTGAATCCCCTATAGGATTTTATCTTTTTCAGCCTTTTCAGGTCATTATCATTAGTAAAGTCAAGGTCAGATTTTGTGATATGAAGATCTGCTCCGGTTTCATAATCATTTCTTCTGTTAAGCAACCATAGAGGGATATTGAATTTAAGAGGATTATTTATTACGCTGGTAATTTGTTTTACCTGATTCTCATCAAGGGTGCCTGATTTCATTGTTTTGGGGATGTTTGATACTACGCATATCGCATTTGCAAAGCTTTTTCCAACTCCCTTTATTTTTGTCAGGGCAAGATTAAGGCTCTTGGTTCCTATAAGGTCTGTATTCATTACCCTTACAAGGTGTTTCAATTGCTGTTTTTGTTCTGCCATTTGCATAACCTTTTCTAAACCCAAAGCATATAATCAAATAGAATTAAATAATTTTCATTATCTAACCCTATAATCGCTCATATCGAACTCGGGCTTGGTGAATATTGAAGAATCGTAATTGGTTTATAAAGCTTATGTTTTTTTGGCATTTTTGATTAGAAAGATATTTAAATATCCTAATTCTGTATATTTGATTAGGGGGTAATTATGGGAGAGGTTGATGAACTGAAAGAATTTTTGCAGGCAACATTTGTCAAGCTGAAGGAAAATGTAGACTTGAACCAGAAGCAGATTAATGTGCTTATGGAAGAAAACCGCAGGCTTAATGATACTGTTTCTAACCTCTCAAATCAAATCAAGAGACAAAAAGAGGACAAGCTTAAGAAAGAGGTCATGCACAAGTTCAGGAGACATAAGAAAGAGATGATAAAGCATAAGATAATCGAGACCATAAGGGTAAAGAGGATACTGCTTCCAGAGCTTAAGGAGATCATAGTAGACCAGATGGGATACTGCTCAAAAGCTACATTCTATAGATATTATGAGGAATTAAGGAAGGAAGGCACAATCTCAGTCCAAAACAAAGTCATTGTATCAAACATCCTTAATATAGTATAATATGATAAAGAATATCACAAAAGGGACTGTCATTTCTGATGATTATAAGATTTGCAGTTCGATATTATGCAAAGCAAGAGGATTGATGTTCAGAAGAAATCCTGCTGCATTGGTTTTTGAGTTCAACAGGGAGCAGAGAAATTCCCTGCACATGATGTTTGTATTCTTTCTGATTGATGTTATATTTCTTGATAAGGATAAGAAGGTAGTTGAGATAAAAGAGAATTTCAGGCCATTTGCAATGTATATTCCTAAGAATAAATCCCAGTATGTGATTGAACTTGAAAAAGGAAAGATTGCTGAAAGCAGGTGTGAAATAGGCGATATTATCGCTTTATGAAGATTATATGGCTTGCAATTTGGTAAGTAAAAAGTCTGCTACTCAAGGAGCACCAGCATCATCAGGTCAAAACTCCATTGATTTCCCCTCCTGCTCGTCGCGAGGGGTCGCCCCCAAATTTTAACAAAATTTGATAAAAGATGGTGTGACACAAGGTCACACTTCGCGGCTCGTCTGCTTAGATTCTCAAAGCCGCGTAGTGGAGCTTCATGCTCCACATTGCGT
>DAOVBM010000079.1 GCA_030670545.1 Candidatus Woesearchaeota archaeon | reverse complement strand
AATCCTGAAATTAAGACTTATAAGAAGTTAGATGGCGTTCTTGTGATTGAGAAGACTCATAGTAAGCCTATGATACATAGCGAGTCTTATAATATTAAACAGATACAGGCACAGATTGACAAGATTAATGGGGTTATTGAGCAGTGGGAAGCCAAGAAAGTTCCGTTACAGGCAAAGATTGATAGATATAATGAACTGTAGAGGTTTGACATGACTATAATAATTGATCCTGCAAATCCAAAGATAAAGATAAGTTCGCTTAATAAAGGACTTGTCGGGCACTGGCCATTAGACCAGGAATCATTCAATCCAGCTACAAAAAGATTTACTGATAAGAGTGTATATTCTAATCACGGTACTGGTAACGGCACACAATTAGGTAGTGCCACCCCTGGATTTCAAGTCGACAGAATGGGGCAGTTGGTTAGAAGTGCCCCGTTTAATGGCAGTGATGATTATATTGATTGTGGGAATATTGGGGATTTTGTTACAGATAAAACATTTTCTGCATCTGTATGGGTTTACTTTAAAAATACGGTTGATAATAATTGGTTGGTTGGTTATCAACATAGCTGGGATTCGATTTCAGCTTTTAGACTACGACAGAATGGAATTAACGTTCAGTTTGGAATTTATAGTGGGGATCTTATATTAGCAACGATACCAATTTCAACAGGATGGCATCATATTATAGGGACTTATAACGGTGTACAATTAAAAGTATATGCTGATGGAGGAATTCCTGGAACGTTCTCAACATCAGTAACTCCTCAGTATAACAGTAATAATAAACTATCTATTGGAGCAAGATATACTGGTGATTGGGGAAGTTTTTTCAACGGCTCCATAGCCGATGCCCGAATATACAACCACGCCCTTTCTCAGCAAGAAATAACTTTGCTTTATAAGCAATATAGGTCTAAATTAAGGATATCTTAAATATGAAAACTGAGGCTGGTGATGATTTTCGTAACTACAGAATAGCAATTCTTGAGGATATTAAAAGACTTAATATAACAATGGGAAAACTACAAGATATTGTAATGACTCTTACAGTTGAAGTGGGGCAATTAAAGGTAACAGATAGAATCAGATCTAGTCTTTGGGGAGGTCTTGGTGGTATAATTACTGCTGCTGTTGTAATGACTTTTATTAAAAATGCCATTAAATAACGGAGATTATAATAATGGGCTTTCTGTCTCTTTTTCGTTCTCAAGTACCTAACATTATAAAGCGATTAAAAGAACTTCGAGAAGAACTCGAGTGTGCTCAGAAGGATATTGGAAGATTAGAGAATCTTGAGAGACGTTTAGAAGTCCAAAAGAATAGTAAATTCTGTTATGAAGAGATTTTAAAATCAGCTCTGGATACTTTTGGAGTAGCTTTGTGGATTAAAGATATTAACAGTCACTTTTTATTTGTCAATCAAGTTTGCTGTGAAACTATACTTAGATGTTCTATAGACGAAGCATTACTTAAAACAGATTCAGATTTTGAAAATGATGCTTTGGCTAGAATCTGTCACATAAGTGATAAAAAGGTAATGAAAAGTCAAAAGACTATGCGTTTTATTGAACATGCTGTTTATACCGGTGGAGAAGATGTTTTTATCGATACAATTAAGAGTCCACTTTTTAACAAAGATGAGATTGTAGGAACAGCTGGAAGTGGTGTAGATATTACCGGCTGTATTCCAGAAGAAATTAGATCACAAAATCGGCCTTCTAATTCAATAGAACTTCCAATTGCTACGCTATTGGGGCCAATTAAACTTATCGAAATCTTAGAACGCCGAAAGGAAAATTTAGATGGAAGTTATGAAGGAAGAGAAAAAAGAACTTGATAACAAAATAGCAATGATTAGAGCTTATACGAGAGCTTTAGGTCTCTTGATTCCTCTGATTGCTGTTTGTGTAGGAATCTTTGTAGTTGCTGATATTCAAGACACTCTTGTTGGGGGCGTTATAGGAGTTCTTGGAACTGCAGGAATATTTTATTATGAGGGAAAAGTTTAAATGCAGATTAAAGATGGAGTAAATATACAGGGTATAGATATCCGAATGCGTCCTGCATTAATTGTTGCAGATGAACTTTGGAAAAGATTCGGGCAAGAACTAGTCGTTACTGGAGGTCTTGAAGGAGTGCATTCTGCTGGTAGTTTACATTATTATGGATTTGCATTAGATTTTAGAACTCGTTATTTTGAACTTGGTACAATAATAGATCTTACTAAATTATTGCAAGAAAACCTTGGTGCAGATTTCGATGTTATACAACACAGGTCTCATATTCATGTTGAGTACGATCCGAAATAAACTTCGTTCGAAAATTGAACATAGGGGAAATTTAAAGTGCCTACAATAATTGATCCAAGACAGAAACGTAACAATGCTTCGTTGAGGAGTCTTAAGCATAACTATGATTATCCTGATGGTCTTGATCTTCGTCCTGGGCATCCTTTCCATGATGAGTTGAGAGATAAGATTATGCGGTATGCCAGAGATTCTGCTAATACTATTTCTCATCGCTTTGATTCTTGGAATAAGATTGACGAGACACTGACGACTTACATTGATACTGATGCTGCTGAGGAAGATATTAAAGACGAAGATCATCGCAAACCAGTCTCAATTATATATCCTTATTCTTATGCGATTTTGGAGACAATTCTCAGTTATCTTTTAGCAGCATTTTTTCAGGAACCAGTTTTCAGATATGAAGGCGTCTCACCAGAAGATACAATTGGCGCTCTTATGTTGGAGAAAGTTGTCGATCTTCATGTAAATAAGTTTAAAGCAATTCTTAATTTTCATACAATGTTTCGAGACTCTCTTTCTTATGGTTTTGGAATTGTTGCTCCAACGTGGAGAAAGCAATATGGAAATGTCTTCTCACGTCAGATAACTTCTAATTGGTTTGGGAAAGATAAAGTTGAGCGAGTATCAAGGCGAGAACTGATTGCTGAAGGAAATGCCCTTTCTAATATTGATCCTTATCTTTGTTTGCCAGATCCTAATGTTTCAATATCTGATTGTCAGAAGGGAGACTTTTTTGGTTGGATAGATCGAATGAACTATCATGATCTATTGTCTGAAGAACAG
>DAOVBM010000004.1 GCA_030670545.1 Candidatus Woesearchaeota archaeon | reverse complement strand
TGCAGAGAGGATCTTTTCCGCAAACTTTATTAAAAACGTCTTTTTCTTTTTCATTTGGTGAACACCTCGAATGTTCACCCCCACTAAGCCCTATCTTGGGCTTACTGGGTTATATATGTTTCGGAGCATTTCTACGCAGCCCATTTACCGTAATCTTTTTAAATCCATGAAAAAAAGGGATTATTGGTGTGAGCAATGACCCTAGCAAAAATCTTAATATTAACACATTTCCCCTATCTGGTAATATCTTTATACTTTATATTTGAATTAATCACGATTAGAAGGACAATAACAAAAATAAATAAATCATTGGAGGATCAATAATGGATACAACAAGTGCAATCTTTTGGACACAGATTCCGATAGCTTTAGCAATTCTCATCGGATCAATAGAAGTATATAGAACAAGAAAAGAGTTTATAAAACTGTTGGAAAAACTATCTTCAATAAATACTAAATAGTGATTACGATGTCCAATCACATTCTGGTATTAGAGAGAAGTCAGTATCTCCTTCTGGAAACTCAATAGGAATAACTAATGTTTTTGCTTCTTTAGACTCTAATGCTCCTGCATCATATTTTTTTTTCAATAATTCAGTCTTATTTTCATCAAATAGATGGAGTGTGACAAAACACATTGCTGGATAATTGCGCAGATTTTCTATTGTAAAATAAAACTTTTGATGCAAATAGTCAATTTCCCTAAGCTCCACACACTTGATGCTTACATTGCAATCTGGACAGGGATTTTTTTCTTTGCATGAATATTCATAACTATCTTCTTCACTAAATTGTGAATATGTCCAGATGGCTGCACTTATTGCAAGAACAAGGAAAATGTATCTCCAAATTTTACCTGAATAAATATTTTTAGAACCTAATCTCTTGCTTGATTTTTTTTCTATCTTTCTTTTCTTCAACATGTCAAGTTTTTTATGGGATTTTTCTATGATTTCTTTGGCTTCTTTTATTTTATCTTCAAGCTCTTCTTCATTCTCCTCAAAAAAATCTTTTATTAATCTCATCTTATTAAGTATCAATAACTAGAATGGCTTCCATGGCTTGAATGATGGTTGTGCGTACCAGTCGCTGTTCCTGCGCTATAACTAATGGAAAGGCTATTCGTACCATGGCTTGTATGTGAACTGTGAGCATTTACAGAATCAGACAATAACAAGCTTGATAACGCTGCGCTGCCAATAAAAGCGCCTATTGCAATCAAGGACTGTTTTGAAATTTTTCCATCCTCACCCATAAGATAGGCTGAAATCTTTTTTTTTAGTTTAGGGACATTTTCCATTCTTACAAGTTTAGCTTTATAGACTATATCCATACTAATTAAGAGAGTATATAAATTTTTCGATTTGTATTGTAGTTTAGACGAGAAACATCAAAAAGGATTACCTTAAATAAACAACTCCTGCCATTCATTTTTCGAAAGCTTTAAATTCTATCTTACAAAAATAAATTATGGGGTGATTTTTATGAAAGACAAAAACAAAATTGGCAATATTGAATTACATCCAGATTGTGCCTTGGTATCCATTAACCCAAAGATATACGGCCTCGATATAATATATGCTGCAGCTTATACTCTCCTTGACCAAGCATATGTATTTCTTGACGGTGACCCAAAAACTGAAGTGCAAGTACACATAAGACCTAAAAGCAGTGAAAATCTTGAAGAATTGGGAAATAAACTCAATGACGAACTTTTAAATTATGCAGTCTATAAAAGCCAGTCTGAGAAAAATTCAGGTATCAGGCAAGCAATAATACAAAGGGCATTGCTGACAAATGGTTTTGATATAGAAGACGAAATGGATGATGACCTGGATGATCCAGAAGGTATTGCAATACCATGGGAAGAAAAATATTCCTCAGAAAGATGATCAAAATTGATAAAGATAAAAACCAGATAAATATTTCACTTAATAATCATCTTTATAATGATAGCATAATAAACAGAGCTATGAAAGATTTTGAAAGTGTATGTGAATTTAAAAAAGACAATGACCATATAATAATCATACCCAAAAAGCAAAAGGATATTGAATTGATAGGATATGAGTTCTGCAATTACATGCTGGGTTTGATCAATAATCAAGGCAATTTATAAAAATGAGTCAATCTATATATAATCATTATAGGGAACGAAAGATTGGTGACAGTCACCTTATCACTAATGATGCTGGAAATTGGTGTATTCTGGATAAAACAAAATTTGATATGTTTAGGTTTGGAAAACTGGAAAATGACCTGGAATTGAAAAATTTGCTGCGGAAAAAAGGATTTCTCATTGATAATGCTAATCTTCAGGAAATAACAGATTTGACAAAAACAAAGTTTAACTACCTTTTTAAAGGTACCTCATTGCATATAGTGGTGCCAACCCTAAGGTGTAATCATAGATGCGTATACTGCCATTCTAATGTTGTCGCTCAGCATAAAAAGGGTTATGATATGGATATGGAAACCGCAAAAAAAACTGTAGACTTCATCTTCCAATCACCATCAGATACAATAACGATAGAGTTCCAGGGTGGAGAACCCCTTTTGAATTATGATATTATCGAATACATAATAGAATATGCAAAAGAGACAAATAAGAAGCATAAGAAATTATTGGGCTTTGATCTTGTTACCAATCTCTCAAAGATGGATGATACCATTCTCAAATACTTAATCAAAAATAAGGTAGGATTATGCACCTCGCTTGACGGACCTGAAAAGCTTCATAACAAGAACAGAATTTATATGGGGGGGAATTCATATAAAGATGTAGTATATTGGATAAAGGAGATTAATGAAGATTATAATTATAACATAAATGCGCTGATGGTAACTACAAGAGATTCACTTCCATATTATAAAGAAATAATTGATGAATATGTCAATAACAATCTCAATTGGATAAAATTGAGATTTCTTAGCAATCTAGGATTTGCTTCAAAGACTGCAGATAAAATAAATTATTCTCCGAAAGAGTACTTGGATTTCTGGACAAAATCAATGGATTATCTTGTTAAAATCAATAAGAATCATCCAATAAGAGATAGAATGGTTGAATATATACTTGCAAAGCTTAAAGGGGTGTGGTGCAATTATACTGATTTTCAAAGCCCTTGTGGCGCAGTTATTGGTCAGCTTGCTTATGTCCAAAATGGCAATATCCATACTTGTGATGAAGGCAGGCAGTACGAGATGTTCAGATTAGGGAATGTTTTTGATAACACTTACAAAGAAATTCTTACATCTAACCAAAGTTGCAGTATGATAGCTTCTTCTGTAAATGATACGCTTCTTTGCGATGCTTGCGCATATAAACCTTTCTGTGGGGTATGCCCTGTATGCAATTATGCTGATTCAGGCAGCCTTGTATCAATCCTGCCCAGAGACCAAAGGTGCCTTATATATAAAGGAATGTTTGATTACATATTCACAAAATTGAATTCAGTCGGACCGCATAAGAAACTATTTGATAACTGGATGGAAAACCTGACTGTTATATCCCAGCCAGGAAGAGAAGATAAGACAGCTAGCTTATAAAGCATCTGCATGTGATGTTTTGTTGATACATTTTCCAAAATGCGCAAAAAACTAAAAAGATATAAAAAGACCAATCAAATAATTATAAAAGATGATTGCATATTTTTTGCCAGCGATAATTGCATTAGGTATCTACACCTCTTACACTGATATAAGATATGGCAAAATAAAGAATACTGCGATATTTGGAGCAATAATCTATTCTCTTTTTATGCATATTTTTCTTCTTTTTGTATTGGAAGTAGGCACAAATAAAGATTACATAATCCACATGACTTCTAATTTTATTATTGCCTTACTGGCAGGATTCTTCCTTTGGGATATGAAACTATGGAGTTCCGGCGATGGAAAGCTATTTACAGCATATTCTGCGCTAATTCCTATTTTAATTTATAATCAGTCAAGCTTTGTCCCTTATTTCCCTTCCTTAAACCTATTTATTAACACATTTATTCCGATATTTGTATTTTTTGCCATTAATGTGATTCTTATGACACACTGGAAACAAAAAAAAGATTCTATAATGAATGTATTGAAGATAAGAGATCTAGCCCCCCAATTTATTTCATTCTTTGTGTTTATCTGGCTTTTGACATTCATCTCTGAAAAATGGGGAATGCAATTACCATATCTGATTATTATTCCAATATTATTTACAATATCATTATTTTCTCAATCAACATTAGGTCAAAAGCATCTCTTGAAAATAATGGGAATTTGCTCTATATTAATTCTTGCATTAAGCCGCAAAGTTTATAATCTGCATTTTCTTAAGATGCTCTTGGTAACATTCATAATATTTATCATCTTCAGGCTTATATTCCTCGATTTAAGCTTCCAGCATTTTTCAAGGAAAATCAAAATATCAAATTTAAGACAAGGTATGATTCCTGCAGAAATCATATATGAATCAGGAACTGATAAAGATAAATCAGGCAAAAACCAGGACAATAGATTAAGGAAAAAAAAGCTGCTTTTTTTCAGCTTCTTTGAATACCTTGCCAATAAGAATCAAAAAAGTATAATTAGCTGTTGTACTGAGGGCCTTAGTGAGAAGGATATTAAAAAGCTTAGGATACTGCGGGATAAGCATCCGAATTTTCAGTATTTGCGAATACAACAAAGCCTCCCATTTGCTCCATTTATGTTCTTTGGTGTATTGTTAACATTATTAGCCAGAGGGAGCATCATACTCTTAATAAGAACGCTATGAAAAGTCAACACAATTAAATACAATATTTATCTAATTTTATTAAAAAGAAAAATAAAAAAGAAGAATTAAATTATTTTTTCATCTTAACAGTGAAAGGTTTCATTGCCTTCCAGGAAAGGTCGAACAATGACTGCAATGCGCCTGCAAAGAACGGCGTATTCACCCAGATGCCTATATCATAAGTAGGGTGCACTTCCTGATCGTCAAGAACCATAAATATCAGTTCCTTTCCGTCGACTATGCAGAATCTTGCCTTTGCATCAGTATCCCTTATTTCTGCAACAGTTGAGATGTCTTTTGCCGCATCCATTGATTCTTTTGTTATCGGCGCAGCAATCTTGATACTTACTCCCCTCTTCTTGATTTCTTCAAATGTCTGCTTAAGGCCTTCCACTTTTCTCATAAGACCCTGGGAAGTAGTCATGATAACAACAGACTCTTCAGCATTCCTTATTGTAAGTTCAAGATGGTTATATAAGTTGTGCCTGCCCCTCAGGCTTCCTGAAAGGTCTGTAGGTTCAACAAGCTCTACACCCTGTGTATGAAGAGTTGTAAGCTCTGTAAGGACTTCTGTGCTCTTCAGCTTCTCTAGCCTGTCCACTTTCTCTTCTGCATCTTCCCTCATATTCTTCTTTACTCTCTCTAGCACCTCAGTAGGGTTTACAGCAATATACTTGATAGGCTTGCCAAGTTTCATGATAATAAAACCCTTCTTCTCAAGAGATTCAAGAACATCATAGCTTCTGGACCTTGGTACATTTGCAATGTCACTTAATTCCCCTGCTGTTGACACTCCTCTTGAAAGAAGCGCTGCCCATATCTTTACTTCATAAAGATTTAATGAGAAATATCTCCTCAGTTTGCTTAAAAATTCTTCTTTAACTATCATTTAATACTCCCCCCTTTTTTTTGACAAAATTTGTTATGTCAATAGGGTGAATTAAAACTACTACTATTAATATGTTACGGTTTTTCCCACAACATAGTAGTTCACTGCGCAATCATCCTCTCTATTTTTTACTGCGTAGTAATCCCTTCATGTTGTGATAAATCTAACTAGTATATAAATATTTGCATATATAAGTTTTCTGAGGAAAGTTTGGTGATTGACATAAAACTGGCAGAAAATAAGAAAGTTTATATATAATCTTAACTAAGCATGATATATGAAATCAAAAGAAAAAGGCAAGTTCCAGCTTAGCTTTAATGAATCTGTAAATATACTTAAAAAATATTCAATACAGCTTCCAGATAGTGCGATTATAAAATCAAAATCAGAGATTCAAAAATACTCAAATAAGATTGGCTATCCTCTGGCAATGAAGATTATTTCTGGAGATGTTATCCACAAGAGTGATGCAGGAGGAGTGGAGACAAGCATCAGGGATGAGAAAGAGGCTGCTGAAGCATATGAGAGAATATTAACAGCCATAAAAAAGAATATACCTTCTGCAGATATACGAGGGGTGCTTGCGCAGAAGATGTTTTCAGGCATAGAGATAATCATAGGGATGAAGAGGGACCCTCAATTCGGCCCAGTGCTGCTTTTTGGGCTTGGAGGAATATTTGTTGAGGTCATGAAAGATGTCTCAATGCAGATAGCTCCCGTAAACCAAAGCCAGGCAATAGGAATGATAAAAAAGATAAGGGCAATCTCTCTTCTTACTGGAGCAAGGGGGACAAAACCAGCAAATCTAACGAAAATAGCAGACATTATAGTCAAAGTATCCAGATTAAGCATGAAAGAAATACAAATAAAAGAGATAGATCTCAATCCAGTAATTGTGGATGGAAATGATATAAATATTGTTGATGTAAGGATAGTTGCTGAAAAATGATAAACAGGACAAAAAGCAAAAACAGACTGGACAAACTCTTTTCTCCTAATTCTATAGCAGTTGTGGGAGCATCAAGAGATGAAAAAAGTGTTGGTTATGGAATTGCAAAAAATCTGATAGAAGGATGCGTTTTCAAATGCAGATATTGCATGCCTTTTAAAGGGAAAATATATCTTGTAAATCCAAAAGCTGGTATGATTCTTGCAAAGAAATGCTATCATGATATTTCTTCGATAAAAGAACAGATAGATCTGGTAATCATTGCTGTTCCTGCAGCAATAGTAGAAACTATTGTCAGGGAATGCGCAAAGCTGAAAGTTGGAGGGATAATAATTATATCTGCTGGATTTGCAGAAATAGGAGAAGAAGGCAAAAATTTACAGGAAAGGATTGTATCAATTGCGTCTAAATCAGGGATCCCAATAGTGGGGCCAAACTGCCTTGGAATCATAAGGCCTTCTGCAGGCATGAATGCAAGTTTTGCGCCAAGTGTGCCTCCAAGAGGAGATGTCGCTTTCATAAGCCAGTCTGGAGCCCTTGCAGACAGCATAATTGACTGGGCAATTGAATCAGTATATGGATTCAGCGCAATAATAAGCATAGGAAATCAGGCAGATCTTGACATCTCTGACTTTATCGAATGGCTGGGGGAAGATAAAGAAACAAAAGCAATCGCATTATACATAGAGGGAATTAAAGATGGCAGAAGGTTCATGGAAGTGACAAGCAGAATTTCAAGGAAAAAGCCAATCATTGTGCTCAAGGCTGGAAGGACAGAAAAAGGGCAGAAAGCGATAAGCTCCCATACAGGAAGCATCGCTGGCTCGTATAAGATATATGAAACAGCTTTCAGCCAGTCAGGTGTTGAGATAGCTGATAATGTTGAAGAGCTGTTTGATCTTGCAAAGGCCCTTGCAAACCAGCCTCCATGCAAGAAAAACTCTGTTGCCATTGTTACAAATGCAGGAGGGCCTGGAGTGCTGTGCGCTGATTTCTGCGAAAGCATGGGAGTTAATCTTGCTGAACTGAAAGATTCAACAATTAGAAAACTTGATAAGAGTGGAAAGATGCATCCAGCATATTCAAGGCACAATCCCCTTGATATTGTAGGTGATGCGCTTCCAGAACGATATGAAGCTGCAATAAACATACTATTGTCTGAGGATTATATAAGCGGCCTGATTGTGATACAGACACTGCAGACAATGACAGACCCTGTAGAGGATGCAAAGATAATCATAAGGGCAAAAAAAAGATTCAAAGACAAGCCTATCATATGCACTTACATGGGAGGCATGTTCAGCAGGGAAGGCTGGGAACTGCTTGAGAAGAATGGGATTCCTGATTATAATGACCCTAAGAAAGCAGCAAGAGCTATGAAAGCGTTGATAGATAAAGGAAAGAGGGGCCTTAAATGAAAAGAGTGATATTTTCAATATTTGTTATTGTGTTTATTCTGACAGGCTGCCAGCCTGAATACGCAATGAATGATGTACCAGATCAGGAGATTGAAGAATATCTGGAAGGACCTCTAAGATATGAAATAGTCAGTACATATAAGTATACAGACAGGAATGATTCAGGTATAGTGGTAGGGTCTGTAGTCAATGTCAGGAATTTAGATTCTCAAGAAGGGCAATTCACTGTTGAACATACATTCACATTATCAAATGGGACTTCCAAGACTTTTGTATCAACACAGGTTATCATGCCAGGAGAGACAAAGGAATTCAAACAAGAGACTGATGCTGATACAGAAGAAGAGGAAAATATCAATGTTGGGGGTAAAGTGATTCCACCAGAGAGGGTCCTTACAAAAATATGATAAAGTATCAGATGGAAGAATAATTTAGCCAATCTGATATCTCAACAATGCTCCGATTCCACCCAGGCCGTCCAGTTTCTGACCGCCTTCATGCTCGCCTGAGATTATGAAAATTTCACCTTTCATTGCTTCTACATTTTTAAGCATTTTTTCAATAACATCATAGCTTTCTTCTTCCCTTGACTTCTTTATCAGGCTGTCTGTTATCAACAGCGCAGAGGCTGCTCCTGCATCAACAGCTTTCTTTACTTCCTTTATCCCATAAGCAGCAAGCTCTCCTTTTGCTATCTGCTTGAGAAGGTCTTCAACTATATTTATCTCTTTAGCAAACCTCTCGCTCTTTAGCGCTGACTTGACCTCATCCCTTTTCATGATCTCATTGAAAGCTGTAGCGCCAACAGAAGAACAGGTAGCCAGTATCATCTTCTTTTTCAGTGATTCGTCTTTCAGCTCTTTCATAAGCTCGTCTTTCCAGAATGATGGGCTTGCAACAATGATATGGCTGCTTGCATAACGCTCTGCATACTGATTAAGCTGGCTTATTATCTGGCTATAGAAATTTACGCCTTTTATTGATTCATCTGCTTTTTTTGTGACATCTCCCTTTATTTTTGAAAGAATATCATATCCTCCTTTCATGAGTTTTGCAAAATAAGCCTCTTCCCTGTCAAAAACACACATTATTATTGGTGATGTTGGCTCTTCGCATGATTCTTCAAGCTTTTCAAGCTGGAATTTCAGCCATTTGTCCTTTATTATTGTTATTGTTGTTCTTTCTGCAATATTAAAAGAATGGTGGCTGCCTCTTGCAACATCTTCAGGGCCTTCAATAATATTGCCGCCAATCCTCAGAAGTTCTGGGGAATATTCTATCTTGTCCACATCTATCTTAAGATATATGGCCTTTTTTACTATCTTTGCGTTCCTGTCTGAGCTTTCTCCAATCTTAATCTTCCTTACAGTCTTTCCGCAGACTGCATCTCCCTTATCAATTATTGTGCTCAGATACCAGAGGTCATTCTTGTTCTCGACTGCCAGCTTGACTTCTCCCTTTTTTATATCTTTATGCAATATTCTCATTGTATTCTCCTGTAATTATCATATGTCATGAGTCTGCCGCCTAAGGGGTAGTAGCATCTTCAAAACCCCTGTTGTGTAGCCGAAAGTGCTGCGTCCCCGAAGGGGGCAACCCCTTGCGACGCACAAGATTAAATCTTGGAAAGGGTTTTGTACCTGATGATGCTACTATTCCTTATAAGCTATTTATTACTTACTAATTATCGATACATTTATATATCTTCACCACTTGTGCATACTCCAATAACAAATAATCAAAGCTTGTTAAAAAACTTTTGCTTAATTATTCAAATTAGGCAATAATTATTATAAAACTCTTGCAGGTGATATCTAATGAGAAGAAAGGCACAGGCTGGCGGATCCCAAGCAGCCACACTTGTATTGATAATCTTACTGTTGATTATATTCTATATACTATTCCTCCCACCAGATGTAAGGGAAGAGCTTCTTGATGAGAAAGAAGGAAAGACGACAACTACAACAAGTGACAGTACAACTGTACTTCAGGAAGACGTGCTGATGGAAGAGACAGACATATATCTCTCCCCTTTTGAGGAAGCTGAACAGAAAGAACTTCCTAATGTATACCTGTTTGAGATAATAAACGCAAAAGAAGTTGCCACATTCAATCCATTTATCATAAAGAACGGTTGGTTTGACAAGGAATTCAATAACCTTACATTCACAATAGAGGATATGGAGAAAACAGAGAATATCCTTCTGTCAATGCGGGTGACTGAAGCAAGAGGCACATTGACAATAAAGCTTAATGGAATCGTGTTGTATGAATATCCTGCAAAGATTGGTGATATAGAACCAATCAAGATTGACAAGAAATACCTGCAGGACATCAATCACCTTGAATTCAGCGTTGATGGAGTCGGATCCAGGTTCTGGAGAACAAATGAATACAAGATAGAAAGGGCAAAGATCACTGCAGACATAACTGATATATCAAAGCAGAAAAGCAGAAACATCTTTACTCTAAGCGATTCTGAATATGATAATCTTGAGAGCGCAAAGCTTAATTTTGTCCCTTCATGCGAGGGAGGGAAGGTAGGAGTGCTTGATATACTGGTAAATAATAGGGAAATATTCTCTGCAGTGCCTGAATGCAATGATATATACAGGCAGCCAATGCCTGTCGGCCTGCTTGAAGAAGGTGAGAATTATGTCATATTCCAGACAACAAAAGGAACTTATACAATACAGAATATAAGAATAGAACTTGATTACAAAGAGTCGCAGAGATGGAAGTATGGTTTTGATGTTAGCGATGATATATATGATAATATCATAGACGGCGATGTTGACGTAAAGCTCAAGATAAAGTTCAAAGGATATGATGAAAAAAGAGGCGACTTCATGATCAATGACCGCAGGGACAACTTTGACCTTGAGGAAGATGAGTACTCTTTTGAGCAGGACATAAGCAGGTGGATTGAAGAGGATTCAAACACAATCACAATTGAACCAAAGACTGAACTCACCATAGATTACATAAGGGTTGAGCTTGTTTGATTTTACAAGAATTTTCTGTGAAAATTTTTGTGATCCCCATATAATTGCATCCGAGAAAATGAATAAGCCTGTAAATCCTAAGAGCTATACTTTATATACGCATTAAAAAAAGAGGCAGTAGATGGCAGATAACAACCCAGATTCTCAGACCAGATATACACCCAGTTATAGCGGGCCTGGTTTTGAGTGGATATTGTTGGGATTAGCGGTTTTTGCGCTTGACTTCTTTACACGTTTTAAAGGAATAGATTTTAGTTATTTTAGGAGTATTGCATTAACTGACTGGAGAATTTATATCAATGGTTTGACTCTACTCTTGGTAGCATTATATTATCTTTTCATAAACAAAGAAGAAAGAAATCCCAAAGATATGCTATCCTTTGCAGCATTGGTTATGTTTCTTTCAATAATTATCTCAATGGGGGGTATTGGATATTTAGGGGCTACAATTCATTTAGTATTTGCGTTCTCTTTCCTTTTTGCTGGGCTGTACAAGATAATGGAAAAAAGCCAGGCAAACATGATAATCCTTGGCGCATTATTTCTTGACTTTTTTGCTTTCTCATTATTTAGTATTAATAAGCTAATTTTCCCAATCTGGTTCCTATTGCCACTTTTTTTCACAAAACCTTCAAGAAAAAGGTCATGGTTAATCTTGTTCATAGTATTGTTCTATGCATTCCATTCAGTTGGAAGCATTGTTATGTTTGGTGGAACACAGCAGATGTTAAACGGAAAAGACATTACTGATTTTAAAGATTTTGCTTCGACTTCATGGAAAAATACAAAAGAGTTTGGTGAAAGTCTATGGACCTCTACAGTCACGGGCTATAAAAGGCAAAAAAACATTACGCAAGCCATGGTATTTGGGGACTATTACACTTCCCAGGTCGATCAGAATGTGCGGCAGCCATTAGGGGTAAGCATAACCGAAGTCAAATCAACTGACCCTGAGGTATATGAGGATGAGCCATTAATAGTTTACTCAAGGCTGACAATTAGGACATTAAAAGAGGAGATAACAATAAAGAACTTCTGCCATGCAGAGTCTGTGCTTCCGGATTCAATCAAGCCAGATACAGAAAAGGTATCGCAATATGATGAAATCACTGTAGACTGCATGTTTGACAGGTGCAGGTTTTCTCCAGGATCTAAAACAATCTATTTTAATCATGCATTCGGGTTTCAGACACTATCATACCTGAGGAATTACTTTATTGACAGGGAAAGGATGCAGAGTATGATAAGGCAAGATCCTAACATAAACACCCCAGAGGACATCCTGAGAAACATAGGAGTATATGACTCAAACCCTATTGCTCTCTCGACAAACGGACCGATAAAGATAGGAGTAGAGCTTGAAAAAAGCCAGCCTATTGCCATAGACAGAAAAAGAGACATAGAATCATTCAGGCTTGGCATAACCCTTGAGAATGTCTGGGAAGGTAATATCAAGGATGTGAAGAACCTTACAATAATACTGCCAAAAGAGATGCACCTTGAACTTGATGGAAAAGCAGAAGGGAGTTATTGTGGGGGCTATAATTTTGAAGCTAAAACCTGCGCAGCTGTTTTCGGAGAAGAAAATGAATGGTGTGATGATGATGCAAGCAATATATATGTCCTAAACCAGACAGGAAAAAATCAGAGGATAATACCTGCAGGCCAGCCAGGAATCAGCCTTTACAAGAGTTTGATATGCAGAATAGGGATAGATAAGAGTGATTATGATAAGTTCCTTGGAAATGCTCCTATATCAATCAAGAACTTTAAGCTAATTGCTGACTATGAATATGAACTCCAGAGAAGCCTTACAGTCAATATAAAAAAGACAGAATATGGTGGTGGTTGTGAGAAGATACAGGAAGATATAGGAATAGAAGAAACAGAATGCAAAGACTATTCTCCTGACAAAAATAACCTGCCTCCAGATGATCACATTGAGAGGTACAAGAACTATCAGAGCACAGTCAGAAATATTGTAAAAGTGAATAAGCCGCAAGGGCTTGATTACCTCAAAGCTGAAGCGCTTATTGCTGCGATTATGAGTGAAGCAAGCGGAATAGGAAATATAGACAAAAATGATAACAAGATACCAGACTATCTGACTGGATATGGTATAAGATATCCTGCAACATTCCTTGACAATCCTATAAAAGAGATAGAAATGGCTGCCAAATTCCTTAAAACCAAAATTAACTCAGAAAAGGATATAAAATTAGCATTGGATTCATATAAAACTGAAACAAAAATTGATACATTTAGTACAGATAATGCTCTAAAATACTACACCCTATGGAAAAACCGCCTGTGCAAAGGAGAAGCAGATGCAGCAATTGAAGAAGAAGAAGCTGTGCCAATAGCAACTCTTTTCAAGAAGAATGATCTTGTTGGAGAAGATAAGAATAATGATGGAAAATGGACTGACGCAGACCAGTATTATTTTATAAAAGGCTTTAAAAAGAATATTGATGGAATCTGGGTATACCTGCTGAGCGACAGTAAAAACACGTTATTAGACCAAATGAAAATTGAAACATTTAATTATTACAGGAACCTTCATTCTGGATCATACAAAGTTATGATACAAAGACCTGCGCAAGAGCCTGCAGCCTGGGAGGGATTATTATTCAATCCCAATATAGAACTTAAGAATGGGGTAGTAAGTTGATGAAAGGAAATAAGGCAGGAAAAAAGAGAAGCAATGCATTTTGCCTGTTCCTTCTGCTATGTATTTTGATTATCCTTACATCAGGATGCGATAGGGTATACAAGCCTGAAAGGCCTTCACTTGAAGATATAGAACAAGGCTCTGACGGGCTGATAATTGAATTCATTGAAGGCGCTCCGCCTCCAGATGTCATTGAAGGCTCATTGATCCAGGCAGGAATCATTATGGAAAATAAAGGAACATCAGACGTGAAAAGAGGTTACCTTCTTCTGGGATATGAAAAGGAGTATATTAAACTTTCAAGCTGGCAGGGAAAAGGTATAGATGACAGGATAACTATAGATATTCAAGGGAAATCCCTTGCTTTGCCCGAGGGTATGGAAGATGTGGATATTGTTAACCTTGAAATAATGGATATAGGCCCGCAGAGAGAAAAAGCCGATACCACAATCTATGTCACAGTATGTTATGATTATCACACAAAGGGACATTCAAACGTATGCGTCGATACTGATGTATATAATCTGAAACCGCGCGAAAAGGCATGCAATGCTGCAGATGTAAGCCTTAGTGACCAGGGAGCGCCAGTCGCTATAAAGCGTATAGAATCAAGAATGATTGTCTCAAAAGAAGGGGGAGTTGTTAGACCTCAATTTATAATCCATTTTGAGAATGTTGGAGATGGAACTATTATAGCTCATGGCAGGGCTGACATTGCGTGCTCTGCACAACCTCTTTCAACTGATGATATCAATGTATTAAAGGTTAGTGCAGTATTATCTGACTTGCCCCTTTCATGTAAGCCAGAATTATTGAAACTAAGAAAAGATTCAGACTATACCATATGTACTCTTGAAGAAGGAATAGATGAAACAATCTCAAGCTACTATACTCCACTTACTATAACTGCAGATTATGGCTATATGCAAACAATCTCAAAAGGGATATCAATAAGGAAAATAGGTATATAATCTGATTTGTTTAGAAAATTTTAAAAAGGTGGAGATAGAATAACAATATAAACCAGACAAAATCAGTTTAATGCTAAAAATGAAACAAGGAATCTACTGCATAATCATTATAATGATTGCAGCTCTGCTGCTGTCAGGATGTGAACAAGACGGAGAGATAAGGGTTGATGAAACTAGTTATCATACTGGCACAATGGGGCTGGAGATGTATTTTGTGCCAAATGCTCCACCATCAAAGGTTTATGACGGCGACAGCCTTGATATAATGATTGAGCTCAGGAACAGGGGGTCTTACCCTGAATCTGACACATTCCAGGGCAAACTGGAAATATCAGGATTTGACCCTAATGCAATAAGGGGTACATGGGAAGGTGGAAATGAAATTCCAGTAAGTTTGAGAGGGAGGTCAAGGGAATATCCTGACGGAGGATATGATATAATGACTTACAGCGACAAGAGAGGAGTCAAGGTTCCATTTGGGGGGCCAAAATATGATGCAACATTTCTGGTAACTGCATGCTACAAATATAAGACAATCACTGACCCTAAAGTATGCATAGACCCTGAACCTTATAAAGTCATAACTGAGAAAAAAGTATGCCGCTTTGATGATGCTATAAGCACTGGAGGCGGCCAGGGCGCGCCTGTAGCAATCACAAGAATTGAAGAGAGGGTAAGTTCAGATCATATAATATTTGATATCTATATAAGCAATGTAGGCAATGGGAAAGTAATTGACTGGACATCATATGACTACTGTCCTTTTGAGCTTGAGCTTAAGGATGTCAATAGGGTAAGGGTCAATGCAAAGCTTCCTTTTGATTCAAATCCTCAGTGCACCCCAAGAGGCAGTGGATCTGAGCCAGTCATGTTAAGAGATGGGGGAACTGGATTCATAACATGCAAATTCAGAAAGCCTGAGACAGGAACAACTTTCATTACCTCTCTCCACATAGAACTGGATTATGTTTATTCATCATCAATTGAAAAAAGAGTAGAGATAATTAAAGTATAAAAATTTATAAAGTATTAAAAATTATATCTATAAGAGGAGGTATCAAAATGGATAATAAATGGATTGCATTGGTTTCAATTATATTATTAGTATTTATGTTTGCAGGCTGTAACAAGGATACAACTGTCGAGATTGCGGAATCGCCTTATGTTGGTGGAACAAGAGGAATTTCCGCAGAATTCATGGATCTGGGAATATTTAATGATGATACAAAAATAAATGAAATATATGAAGATGAGACATTTCCGATAGAGATTATTCTCCAGAATAAAGGTGAAACAGAAGTAAATCAGGGAGAAGTTACAGTAACACTAAAAGGTATATATCTTGGGTCATTTTCAGGCATTGCACAAGGAGGCCTATTATCAAATAAAGAAACAATTGAGAAGATATCAGAGACAAATGATCTAGGAGGAGAAGAGATTCTTGATTTCACCCCTGGCACTGATGATGCAAAATATGTAACAAAATTCAGTGGCTCATCAGTTGATCTTGATATATTCGCTGAGGTTGTATTTGATTACAGGACTGAAACTACAGTGAAGAAAGTATGCTTTAAAGAAGATCTCCAGGATGAATCAATATGCGATGTAAGTGAACCAAAAGAAGTATTTTCTTCAGGAGCACCTATCCAGGTAAAATCCGCAAAAGAAGCTACAGCAGGAAGCTCAAAGATTGCTGTTGAGATTGAAATAGATAATGCAGGCGGAGGGGATGTTGCGATTCAGGGACAGGATTTTGATAGAAGGTACAATAAATTCGCATTTGAATCATCAGATGATAACAAATGGGAGTGTAGGGCAGCAGGCAAGCTAAATGAAGGAAGATTTGACTCTGCAGGGAAAGCAAAGATAACCTGTAAACTTAAAGATGCTATGCCAAAAGGAACACTTTATACAGAAGACCTTGGCCTGACAATCAAATACAAATACAGGTATCTGATACAGGAATCTGTAAGGATAAAGAAAGAATAAACCAAATGATCTGTGGAAACTTTTGTTAAAGCAGCAATTTATGCTGCAGATTTTTCTTTTACTTTTTCTACAGCCTTATTCACTTCAACAGGATTATAACCAGAGCTTATTAAAGAATTCTTTATAGTTGCATGGGAATCTCCATGCTGCAAGGCAACAATTACTATAGGAACTATTTCATCAGCAGTATAGGGAAGTGTTTCTTCAGCTGGAGCAGTTTTCTCAATTACAATTGGTTCAGTCTCAAATCCCTTTTCCTCTATCCCTTGGAGCTGGCCCTTTTCTTGTTCCTCTTCAGGAAACAACTGAATAGGCTTCTCAGGGACTGTTTTCCGTACAAAAGAAGGGAAGATTCGCTTCTTTGCAGTTGCTGCTTTTCCTGTGACTATGTTTCCGGTTTCAATAAAATCCTTAATCTTCCTGTATATTCCATTGAGCATTGATATCTTTTTGTCCTTCTGAGTGATTATACTGTCTTTTTCCATAAGCTGCTTATTTATATGCGCGATTTTTTTCTTTAGAAACATTTCTTTCTGCAAATAATCTGTAATCTGTTTTTCTGCATCCAGCGTAATCCTGCTGCGCTCTTTCTCAACCAGATTTTTTGCTTCTTCGTCTTTCTGCGTTAATTCCATATCTTTTTTCTTAGTGTCTTCAATAAGGATGTCGCACTGCTTATTCAACTTATTATTGATTATAGCTATTTGCCTTTCCTTGATCTGGGATTGTGTCAACCTTTTGTACAGGGTTTCAATATGGGGGTTGGTTCTCATAATCTGTTTTTTGTATTTTTCAATAACTGACTTCAGGCTTTGGATAGTAGAATCTCTTGATGCTATGTCTGACTTAAACTTGCTTATATTCGCCTTCATTGAATCATAATTCTCTTTTACCTCAATATATGCATCTGAAAGCAGCTTAAGATTACTGTTTCTCTTGGCAATTTCTTCTGCAAGAGTAATTATCCGCTCATTTGCCTCGTTCATACCTGATTTTAGTTCCTGGACCCTTTCTTGCAGTATGTCCCTTTTCTTTATAAGAATTATATTCTCATCTTCAGCTCTTGACTTATGACCAGCTAAAAATATCTTCTCGTTTCTTACTTCACTTATTATTTCTTCTGGTGTGGATAAAGCTTTCGCTGTCTTCACTAATGGTTTTTTTTGCTTTGGCACAGAATGTTTTCTGGATTTTCTTGTATGCTTCTTTGCTAAAGATTTGCGTGCTGCTCTTTTTGCTGCTTTTTTAGGTGGCATTTTTATTGCTCAATCATGATATCTTCCTGGTTCCAGAAAGGCAGACAATGCTGAGGAAAGCCTCAAGCTGGAGATATTCATCACTTCCTTCTGTCATCCTGAACTCTGTGTCACCGCATCTTGAGATAAGCTCCATCTTGCTTCTGTTATCAATATCAAGGTTTATAATCTCTTTCTGTATTTGCTTTAGAACATCAATCCCTGAAAGCCCATAATTGAGCATGACGTCAAGCAGCTTTTTTCTTGCTTCTATGAACTTATTCTGCACCGCAAGGGAAAGTACCTCATTTATCTCTTTTGGTCTTGCTGCAGAAGCCAGAGAGTATATAAGGTCTTCAGTGATGTGCTTATCTACAGCTGAAGTGCTCTGGAGTATGTTTGCCAATCTCCTGCAATCCCCTTCGCTTATTTGATATAGCGCCTCTTTTGCTTTTTCATCAATCTTCAGGCTTTCATGCTTGGCTATATTATCAATAATCAATAATGTATCAGCTTTTGCAAGAAGCTTAAACCTGAAAACCGCGCACCTGCTTTGTATTGGGTCTATGATCTTGCTTGAATAATTGCATGCAAGAATGAACCTTGTTGTCTGGGTATAATTCTCCATTGTCCTCCTCAATGCCTGCTGCGCTTCTTTTGTCAATGCATCGCATTCATCAAGGTATATGACTTTGAAAGGGACATCCCCTATTGCTCTGGTTCTTGCAAAATCCTTTACTTTGTTCCTGATTACGTCTATCCCTCTTTCATCGCTTGCATTGAGCTCAAGAAAATTGTTTCTCCATGATTCACCGAATAGCTGCCTTGCGACCACAAGCGCAAGAGTAGTCTTTCCTGTTCCTGCAGGACCTGAAAAAAGAAGATGAGGCATATTCTTCTGCTCAACAAAAGCCTTTATTCTCCTGACTATCTCCTTCTGGCCCTTTATTTCTGAGAAATTATTTGGCCTGTACTTCTCAGTCCATATAGAATGATTCATGTATAGAGGAAAAGAAGCTTAGTTTAAATAATTTGTGTTAAAAAATAAGAAAGCAAATCAAACAATATCCTCTTCAGCAATAACCATGAAATCTCCTATGGCCATGACTGCGCTGAAAGGTATGAGGATGCTATTAGATTTGTCCTTTTCAAGCTCGAGCTTTTCTGTATATGCTGTAGGATTCGCGAGAACAATATGGATAAGCTCCCCGCTTCTGGTCTCAAATACAATATCCCCTACTTCTCCAAATCTTTTTCCAGTCTTGCTCACCACAGTCTTTCCGATTATCTGTTTTGAGAACTTTTTTTCTTCGTCTTCGTCCATTTGAATATCCCCTCATCAATGAATATTATCAGATAGGTTAAATAATTATCTTTCTAATTTAATTAAATGTGTAGTATTTGAATTAAAGATATAGTATTTAAATGTTTTGGAAAAGATTTAATAATTTCAAGTTATTCCTTGTTTTGGGTGAGTATTAATGAATGTTGAAGAAAGAATTAACATTATAAAAGAAGTGGGAGAAGAGATTACCACCGAAGAAGAACTGAAAGAACTGCTGGCAGAAAAAGAGCAGCTTATAGCTTATGATGGGTTTGAGCCGTCTGGGAATCTTCATATTGCGCAGGGAATTCTTCGTACAATAAATGTCAATAAGATGATAAAGGCAGGATGCAGATTCAAGATGTTCATCGCTGACTGGCATGCATGGGCAAACAATAAGATGGGTGGAGACCTTGAAAAGATACAGATAGTAGGAAAATACCAGATAGAAGTATGGAAAGCATGCGGGATGGACCTTAATAATGTAGAATTCATATGGGCAAGCGATCTTGTAAAAGATGATCAATACTGGATGAAAGTGATGAAGGTTGCTATTAACAGCACACTAAAGAGGATAGTCCGGTGCTCACAGATAATGGGAAGGGGCGAGAGCGAAGCGCTGCAGGCATCACAGATACTTTATCCCTGCATGCAGTGCGCAGACATATTCCATCTTGGCGCAGACATCTGCCAGCTTGGAGTAGACCAAAGGAAAGTAAATATGCTTGCAAGAGAAATTGGCCCAAAACTGGACTGGTGGAAACCAGTTGTTGTAAGCCACCATATGCTTATGGGGCTGCTGCCTCCTAAAGATGGGGAATATGAAGATGCTGTAGAACGGGCAATTGATATGAAAATGTCAAAATCAAAGCCAGATTCTGCAATATTCATGACAGATAGTGAAGAGGATATCAAGAGGAAGATAAAGAAAGCTTACTGCCCTGAAAAACAGACAGAAGAAAATCCAATCATGGAATATGCAAAATACCTAATCTTTGAGAAATTCGATGAATTTAAGATAGCAAGGTCTGAGAAATTTGGGGGGGATTTGGTGTTGAATAGCTATGATGAACTTGCTGATATATACAGTAAGGGAGATCTGCACCCTATGGACCTGAAACAGGCAATGGCATCATACATCAATAAGATGATTGAGCCAGTAAGAATATATTTTGAAAAAAACAAAGAAGCAAAAGAACTGATGGAGAAAATGGAGAGTTATACTGTTACACGATAAGCAGACAAAAATTCATAATTTATTTCTGCTCCAACACAACCATAGTATAATTATTTTTTTTAAGGTATTTTCTCTTTACCCTTCTTATGTCACTGATTGTGACTTTTTTTATATTTTTTATATATTCTTTGATTATTGCTGCATCCTTTACATCCTCAAAGAATCCTAATGTATCTGCAAGCGTCTGGTTGTCCTCATTATTTATAATGAATTCGCCTTCAATATATCTTTTTGCTTCCTTAAGCTCTTTTTCAGTCAGCTTATCCACATCCTGTATCTGCTTAAGTATTATGCTTTTTGCCAGGTTTAAGTTCTTCTTATCAACTGTTGCATATGCTGCAAAGAATCCATAATTTTTATTATCTTCATAATGACTTCCTACATCATAACCCAAACCCCTTTTTATCCTAAGCTCATCAAAAATCCGTCCTGACAGCCCCCTTCCGAGTATTGCCTGTATTACATCAAAGACATAACTTTCCCTGCTGCGCCTGTCAGCCGCAATGTATCCCAGGATAAGATATGTCTGTGTTATTACTTTTTTCTCCTTTATTTTGATTACTGAATTCTTTATTTTCACTTTTTTTAGTTTAGCTGATGGAACAGATTTTCTGAGAATTGTCCCAAATTTAAGTCTTATTTTATTTTCAATTCCATTTAATTCACCAACAACTGAAATTATCATATTCAATCCAGTATAATGATTTTTAAAATAATCCTCTATGTCTCCCTTATTTATTGACTTTACTGTTTTTTGGTAACCAATCACTGGATGTTTTAATTGAGAATCCTTTAATAAATTCCTGCTGAAAAGTGACCATTGATAAAATCGTGGCTCATCCTTCTTGAGCTTAATCTCACTTAAGATTACACTTCTCTCCTTTTCAATAGCTTTTTCGTCAAATAAAGGGTTTTTTATAATGTCTGAAAGCACATCCAATGCTTTATCAACATGCTTCCTGAGCACTTTCACATGATAGCAGGTCCTTTCTGAAGAAGTATATGCTCCAATCGTGCCGCCAAGACTCTCAATCTCATTAGCAATCTGCAATGCTGTCCTTTTCTTTGTCCCTTCAAACAGCATATGTTCGATAAAATGGGAAACTCCCCTGTTGTTATCATCTTCATTTATAGACCCTGTCTTGACCAGAATATGGACAGCTATAGAATCTGATTTCTTAGCATGGAGAACTACAGTCATGCCATTGCTTAGTTTTATCTTTTTCATAGAACAGTTTCACAAGTGAGTTAGTATTTAAATCTTGCTTATTCTGATAAGTAAAAAGTCTGCTACTCAAGGAGCATCAGCATCATCAGTCAAAACTTAATCCTTTTCCTTATCCTGCTCGTCGCGGGGGTTGTCCCTTACGGGGACGCAGAGCCTTCTAATAACCTATCCTAAGTTTTGAAGATGCTTGTGCTCCGTTATATCTGACTTTTTACTTACTTATTCTGACATTAGGATAGGGAGAAGCAGATACCAATAATGATAACATTTATTAACTATTGGTTCATACTCTAAATACAGAATGAAAGTAAAGAATCTACAGCAATTTATGAAAGAGAAAAGAATAGATTTTGCTTTTTTTATTACAAAAAGAGATAAGAAAGACCTTAATGTCAATTATTTCTCGCAGTCGCAGCCTGAATCTGGCTGTCTTGTTATTCCAGCTAAATCTAAACCTCTGTTATTTGTGTCCAGCCTTGAATTTGGTGAGATAAAAGCAGACGTGAAAGTTGTCCAGATTAAGAAAAGGGTTAGTGAAGAATTAAAATCAAGATTCAAAAATATCAAGAGAATAGCCATAAATAAGGATGTAATGACACTTAATGAAATTAAATCAATTAAAAAAGCTTTCAAAGGAGCTTGTTTTGTGGATATATCCAGCACCTGTAAGGAGTTGAGGGAGACAAAAACAAAAGAAGAAATCAATATGATAAAAAAAGCATGCATGATTACAGACAAGATAATGCAGAAATGTATAAGCAATTTCAAAAAATTCGCAACTGAAGAAGATGTTGTAATGTTCCTAAAAAACGAAGCAAGAAAAGCAGGCTGCGCAATGTCCTGGGAACCGCTGGTTGCGTCAGGGACTGGTGCTGCAATTCCTCACCACAATCCAAAAGGAAAATTGAGAAGTGGGTTTTGCATAATCGATTTTGGGGTTGTGTATAAAGGATACAATTCAGATATGACCAGGACAATCTATCTGGGCAGACCGTCAACAGAAGATATTAGGATGTACGGACTTGTTCTCCAGACGCAGCAGGATATCGTATCACAAATTAAATCAGGCATTAAAACAAAAGATATAGATAAAAAAGCAAGAAATCTGCTTGGAAGATATTCAAAGTATTTCATACACAACATAGGCCATGGTATAGGCATAGATATACATGAAATACCTTTTATAAGAAGTTCAGCAAAAGGTAAAATAAAAGAAGGCAGCACTATGGCTATAGAGCCAGGCATATACATAAAAGGCAAGCTGGGCATAAGGATTGAAGATGATATTCTGGTTACAGATGATGACGCGCAATATCTTACAAGATTTCCAAAGAATCTAATATGTATAGTTAAATAGTATAAATATTAAAGAATTATAACTTAAACGTAAACTTACCATTCTTCTGTATACACTTGCCGTCGATATAAACAGCTCCGCCTTTCCTTAGGTCTTTTATCATATCCCAGTGTATGGCAGACTCGTTTCTTCCGCCGCCTTCCTTATACGCCATTCCAAGGGCAAGATGTATTGTACCGCCAATTTTCTCATCAAAAAGTATCTGCTTTATGAACTTCTTTATGCCATAATTCACACCTATTCCAAATTCGCCAATATATCTAGAACCCTTATCTGTGTTAAGCATCTCCTTAAGAAATTTCTCATTCTTGGTTGCTGTTGCCTTTACAACTTTTCCTTTCCTGAATTCCAGAGAAACTCCCCTAACTTCCCTTCCACCCTTGATTGCAGGATATGTGTATTTTATGTATCCTTCTGTGGAATTCTCAACAGGGGCTATGAATACCTCTCCATCAGGCATGTTCCTGTGGCCATCGCACTTTATGCCTCCCCTGCCTTCTATGCTGAATGTAATATCAGTATCTTTAGCAACTATCCTTACCTGCTTTCCCTTATCAAGTATCTTTTTTAGCTTGTCCTGTTGCTGTGAGGCTTTTTTCCAGTCAATATTGGTCGCACCATATACAAATTTTTTGAACTCTTCAAGAGACATATCTGCGTCCTGCGCAAGCGCGTTTGTAGGATACTCGCAGATGACCCAGTTGTTTCGCTTCAGGATTATCTGTGATATCTTATGCGTGACTCTCTGTCTTATTGCAATCTTTTTTGGGTTGATATTTGTGAGTTCTCTTGTATTGTGTTCTGCGCCAATTGATATTGTTCCATCAATATTCTTTGCCTCATACAATGCAATCTTTGGGAAATATTTAAGCTGATGCTCTTTCGCGTTTTTGTAATACAGATAAGCATAATTCTGTGGCACAAGATTGAAGCGGGGTATAGCGCCTTTCTTGAGAATTAACCGGCATACCTCGATGCCAAGCTCCTGCGCTTTGATACCGCAGTTAATCTTTATAACATATCCTTTTCTGACTTCTATTGAATAATTTACAAGTATGTTTGCCAGCTTTTTTATTTTAGGACTTATCATGATGTCAATTGAGAATATGATAAGTATTTAAACGTTCGCTTTTTGTGTTTTCAGCCAAGGAAAGAAATAATAACCCTGTTATTTTCTTGATGATTTAAGTTTTCCAACAACTTTCACGTCACAGTTATATTTCCCTAAGTGATGTGTTCCTGTGAGTTCAGACATTATTTTTCCATGGTAATCGCTTCCGCTTGTGAGAATCAAATCATATTTTTTAGCGATTCTTTTGATTTTTTCAACAAATTCTTTTGTCCTTCCAAAATTATATTCTTCACCATTCTCAATCTCAATTCCTTTTAATCCTGCCCTGACAAATCTCCTGATATTAGTCCTAGTAAAATTCTTTTTATTCAGCCAGGGATGCGCAAGTACTGGCACGCCATTATATTTTTTTATTAACCGAATTCCACCTATTGCAGATATATCTTTCATTTTTGGTTCCCTGATCCTGACTTTATTAAGAATTTCCAAAGTCTTTTTCCGGGAATACCCTAAAAGTTTATAGAAATAATAGATAAGATGGGCTTTGTTGTGGTTATCTTTAGAATAGGGATATTCTTTTAGGATTTTCTTATAGGATATATTATATCCCTGATTATTAAGTGCATCTATCATCCTTCTGGTCTTTTCATTGTTATAATAAGATGCTCTTTTAAGGCTCTTCTTTAAGTTCTTATCTTTAAAATCAATAAAATATCCTAATATTTCCCAATCTTTTACAATCACCTCAACAGCTGGGATTATATTTATTCCTTTCTTTTTGCCTTCTTTTATAGCTTCACTGATTCCTTTTACAGAATTATGGTCTGTCAATGCCAGGTTCCTTATCCCTTTCTTTTTTGCAAGCCTTACTAAGTCTAATGGAGACAATTCTCCATCTGAATAAAGGCTATGTGTATGCAAGTCTGTGTTTTTCATGTAATGCATAAAATAAATTATATTGTATTTATACTTTTGTAATTTGTGCTGATACCCACTATTTTTCAAAAACTTTATATAATAAACTCTATTAATCACAATTATATGGAAAACTCAAACCCAAAAGAGCACAATATCGTTGACAGTGTAATGTATAATTATAATTCTGACAATTCACAGTGGGAATTAGAGAACCGGCTGCTTAAGGAGACAATAGACCAGCTCAAGAGAGAGCTTGACAAGTATAGGTCAACGCCCTTGATAATGTGTGAAGTGATTGATCTGGTAAAAGACAAAGCAATTATCAGGCTCCAAAATGGAAATGAGTTCCTTGTCGAAATATCTGGAGAATGCGGGAAACTGGCTCCAGGGGATTCTGTTCTTTCAGAGCAGAAGAATCTTACTATAATCAAAAAATCACCAAAATCAAAGAAATTCAATGTTGAGAAATTTGTGATAATAGAGAAGCCAAAAACATCATGGAAAGATATTGGTGGAATATCAGAACAGATAAATGAGATTCATGAGATTGTTGAGCTTCCATTGAAGAAACCGGATCTTTTCAAAAAGCTTGGTATAAAGCCACCAAAAGGTGCATTGTTATATGGGGAACCTGGAACAGGAAAGACTCTTCTTGCAAAGGCTGTTGCATCTTCTACAAATTCAACATTCATAGAAATTGTTGCTTCTGAGTTAGTGCAGAAATTCATAGGAGAAGGCGCCAAGCTGATTAAAGAGATATTTGAGCTTGCACGGGAAAAGGCTCCTTCAATAGTATTTATAGATGAAATAGATGCCCTTGCTGCGAGAAGGATAGAGATAGGGACTAGCGGAGAAAGGGAAGTGCAGAGGACATTTATGCAGCTTCTTGCAGAGATTGATGGATTCAAGAACCTTGGAAATGTCAAGATAATTGGCTGCACAAACAGAAAAGATATACTTGATCCTGCAATACTTAGACCAGGGAGACTTGATAGAATAATACATGTGCCCCTGCCCAGCAAAGAGGGTGTAGAACAGATATTCAATATACATACAAGAAATATGCCTATGGACAAATCTGTAGATATCGAAAAAATAGTAAGCAAGATTGTTGGGTACTCTGGAGCAGAGATTGCTGCAATGTGCACAGAAGCAGGATATTTCGCAATAAGAAAGAACAAGAAAAAAGTGGTTATGGACGATTTCTTGAATGCTATAAACAAGGTAAATAAAGAAAAATCTGTTGAAGATAAAGAATATGTGGGTATGTTTGGGTAATTGGCCTCTAATCAATAGAATCTATGCACAGCTCACCAGTTACTACCGTTCTTCATCTCCTTTCGGATCAGCTGGTGTTCACTCGATCATTGCAGTGTTGCACTTCTAAAGCATGTTGCTTTCTATTGGGAATAGCATTGCGATATATATAGGTTTCTAACTTTTAGTCAATATATTTTTAAATCCATAGTGATTACATCAAAATATGTATCAGTTCATAAGGCCTCTGCTTTTTAGTTATAATGCGCAAGAAATACATAAAAAATCAATAGAGGTAGGAAAAAAACTAAAGAGGCTAAGAGTAAGCAGGATAATTAAAGCAGTTTATAATTTTCAGGATAAAGGGCTAATGGCAAGGGTGAAAGGTATTGATTTTCGCAATCCTGTTGGTCTTGCTGCTGGTTTTGATAAGAATGGTGAATTGACTGACTTTCTTGACTGTCTTGGTTTTGGATTCATTGAGATAGGGTCAATAACCGCGCTTCCAAAAAAGGCTGACAATAAAAATACAATAGAAAGAATAGTAGAAGAAAAAGCAATAGTAAACAGAATGGGGCTTAATAACAACGGGGCAGACGAAATTTATGATAGATTAAAAGAAAAAAACTTCAAAATCCCTTTAGGAATAAATATTGCCCCAACAAATTATACAACAATTCTCCAGGACAGAGCAATAAAAGATATTTGTTATTCTTTTGGGAGATTATACTCCTTAGCAGATTATATAACAATAAACATAAGCTGCCCAAATACAGAGGATGCAAGATCATTTGAAGATAAATTAGCTCTTGATGAACTCCTTTCAGCTTTAAAAGAGAAACAACAGGATTTTAAAAACAAAAAGCCAATTCTTGTTAAAATATCGCCGGATGTGTCTTACCAGTCATTAGACAATATATTAAATATAGGAGAAAGCAAAGGAATAACAGGTTATGTTATAGGCAATACTTCTTCGCAAACCAATTGTCTAAAAAGGGACCCTCTTATTTCTGGAAAGTTTGGAATAAGCGGTAAGCCAATAAGAGAAATGTCAACAGGATTAATATCCTATGCATACAAAAATCTGAATAATCCATTCATAATCGGTGTTGGAGGCATATTCTCTGCAGAAGATGCTTATGAAAAAATAAAGGCTGGTGCTTCCATTATCCAAGTATATACTGGACTTATATATGAAGGTCCGGGCATGATTAATAAAATAAATAAAGGGCTGGTTAGGTTATTAGAACGTGATGGGTTAGGGTCAATCAAAGAAGCTGTGGGAATTGATTCAAAATGAATGTCATGGAAATCCTAAAATCCGACTTACCAAGCCCTAAAGGACAAGGCTTTCTGTTTTTTTTCGTGTAAATTACAGAATTTTAAAATCAACGCATATCCTGAACACATAAGGAGCGTGCTGACCGCATTTCACAATTTTCAATATCTTATATTTTAAGCCAGCACCCTTGCATGCCTTATCTATCTTCTGCTTTGCAATATCAAACTCATCTTTCCTGAGAAAATCATAGAAATGTATTATAGTTCCTTTTTTTGCAACTTTAAGAGATATGGGCAGGAACTCCTCTGCAGTTTTGGGCAGGGGCATAATTATCCTGTCAAACTTTCGCAGGCTATGGTCTATTTTCAGATAGCTTCTTATCATCTCTTTAGGATGTTTTTCATCTTTCCCGCAAACTTCTGTTACCCCTTTGTTAACATAAGGAAGAATTTTTGAAAAATCAATATACCCCTTTCCTATCTCACATGAATGTGTTTTGTAATCATGGTCATTAAGATGAAAATATGTATTAAAATGCTTTCTTATCTTCTTTATATGCTTCTTAATCTTATCATTGTCCTGGTATGTTATAAAAAGATGGCATGTGTCAATGCACATGTTCCTGATACCTGCTTTTTTGCCTATCCTTACTATGTTATTAGCATTTGAAAACAAGCCATGTGTAACATTCTCAAAATAAAAATAATCATAATATCTCTTAAGCTTTTTTATGTTCTCAATAAGCATATCCTCATCTTCAGCAATCCCTATCTGTTGTGTTGGGTGCACAACTGCCTGGATATGATATTTTCTGCATAACTCCCCCAGGATTTTAAACATCCTTAGTTCCTCTTTTATGTCTTTTTGGCCAAGGGAATAACTTTTGCCATCATGGCTGAATGGCATATGCAACCCAACGTGGACACCTTTAGCCTGCAACTCCATGATGGTTTTCTCCAGCTTCTGCTTTCCTTTGAATATGTCTGAATCAAACAGGTGCAGTTCCATAAAAACAGGGTGGTGTTTTAGCCTTGTTTCCATCTCATCTTCTTTGTCGCAAGACTTCAGGCCAATAATGTAGTGGAATATATGTGGGACAACCTTTTTGACATCTCCATTGATAAGAACAACATTATGGATATTATTGAGCTTAAGATTTTCCAGGCCATACTTATGGCCTATAGGATTGATTTCTATACCAAAGATGTTTCTTGCATTTGTATTTTTAGCAAGCACACAGGGATAAGGGGCGCAACCTGAAAACATTACCAGAATATCTTCTCTTTCTTTTACCAGTCCCATTATCCTTTTTCTTTCAGTACTAAGCCTGGGTGAGAAATAGACCTCCTCAACATCCAGCTTAAGCAGGATATTATTTTCTTTATATGTTGTTTCTCTTGTCTTTTTTCCTGCAAGCCAGCTAAGCTTCTGTGTCCTGAACATACCATCATGAACACCTGCTTTTTTCAATACAGTCTTGATTGATTTGTTTGTTTTTAACAGAGTCTTAGCAATAAATTTTTCTTTATGCTTTAGAATCTCATCAATTTCAATGATCGCGATTGAACCAACCATATCATAAGCTGTTTTCAGGCTTTCAATCTCTTTTTGGGTTAATCTTGATTCTAATATTTCTTTCATGCCTTTTTCTTTGGATATTCTTTTGATGTCTTTTTTAACCATTTTATGTTCTTTAAATATCCTTATGACCTCTTCTGTATTTTTTATAGGAATATATGCATACTTTTTGTCTTTAAGCATCTCATAATGCCGAAGGAATAAGTCTTTAGCCGCCAGTAACCTCTTTGTTTTCTGGATTTCCTTCAACGGAACCTTTAATGTGATTATTTTTGCCATTTTTAGTTACAATATAACAAGCAATGAGCCAAGGATAATAATAACGCATGCAAATATCTTAATCTTCAGGCCATGATCATGGAAAAGCTCGCCTCCAATTATTGTGGTAAATAAAGTGGAAAGCCTCTTTACCGGAATAACAAGGCTGACCATTGTCATTGTGAGAGCCTGGAAATAAGCTAATGCTGAAATAAAAGAAAGGATTCCTGCAATAAATATTATCCCTCCTGATGTTTTTATGCAATAAATCACGTCCTTGAATCCTTTGTGGAATATCAGTGAAAATAGATTATATATTATTGCCATAAACATCCATATCAGGAACATGTAGGTAAATCTGCTTATATTTGATACCATATATTTATCTCCAATTGCAGTGAGGGAATAAAGCACAAGCCCAATGAATACAAAATGTATGGTTTTCGTCTTGATTATCTTTATTATTGGTCCTTTCAAGTCAGAAATCTTATGGTCCACTTCAAGAACGTAAGTGCCAATAATCATGATTGCTATTCCTATTACCTGCTGCATTGTCAGCACTTCCTTAAGAAATATGAAAGACATGATTACCAAGAAAAATGGGCTTATGTTCTGGAGTGGACTTACAGAGCTTATCTCGCTGTGTTTCACTGCCTTCGCCCAAAAAAGCCCTGCAACTACTGCAATAAACGCTATAAGAAATATGTATAGATACTGCCATGCCAAGATATCAAAATTTACAAATGGCAAAATAATCATTAAGGGGATTAGCTGGAGTGTCTTGAATGTTGTCCTGAATTCCATCACATGCATATCAAACAGCGCTTTCTTGCACAAAATTGTTGAAAGCCCCATTGCAACTGCAGATATCAGTGCATATATGTACCATTCCATCAGAAAAATTCACCCAGCCCTTTTTGCTTTGCCTTTGATTCCTGCTTTTCAAGTGCATTGAGTTGGGATTCGACCCTCTCTCTTGAAAAATCATGTTCTTCTACAAGGAGATGGATTATTTCCCCTTTATTTATTTTTCCAAATTGTATATTATATTCATCTGTAACAGGCATTTTTTTTATAAGATAAAATATATCAGTCCATGGAAAATCAAAATGTTTTTTCCATTCCATGTCGCTGAACATTGCATCAAAGTCTGTTTTGTATTTTCTTACTGTATCAAGCGCCCTCTTAGGGCCTATTCCTTTTATCCCATCAGGATTGTAATCTGTGCCTACAAGAATGCATAATACAATAAATTGGTCATGGTCTATACCTAAAGCATTCAACACCTTGTCAAGCTCAATAAGTTCTGGCTTTACTGTCTCATAACTCAGTGATTTTGTCTTTTTCCTTCTTCCAGTTATAGCAAGATTCTTTATGACTCTTTGCGCTCCAAACAATAAAGAATCAGTGTCAGATGATGCTATTGCATATGCATCTCCTTTCTTTACAAGATATGATGCCTGTGCTTCTCCTTCTGATGGTGCCTGGATTATGGGGACACCCATTGCAGCAAGGAGCTCTTTTGATTCTTTAATCATCTCTGGCGTCAATTTTGATGTGCGCATAGCATACTTTTTCATAGACAGTATATCTTCTTCTGAAATGGCCTTCGTATATTTTATTTTAGCTTCTTCCTTCAGCAGCGCGCGCCTCTCCTGCTCTTTTTTCTTAAGTTCAGGCGCTTTTCCATCAAACACAAAAATTGGCTTTATTCCCTTTTCAAGCATCTTTATTGTCCTGTTGAACAATCCAATCAAATGGCTTGTTACCCTTCCTTTGGAATCCATAAGAGGTGTACCATCTCTCTGCCTGATTGTAGAAATGAACTGGTACAGGAATAATGGTGCATCTACTGCTATGATCTTTCCATTGATATCATCAAGCCTTATGTTCTTTGAAGGCAGCAACCCTGTTATTGAAACTCCCATTTTTTACAGTATGAACTAAATGATATATAAAATTATAGATAATGAGTAAGTAAAAAGTCAGATGTCATGGAGTACAAGCATCTTAGGATTATTCTATCCTGACAACAGAAAGACCCTTGAGTTCTGTTGCAAGCATTTCTTTTGCCTTTTTTGTCATGTTTCCTGTCATAATCATAAAGGCTGGAAGTTTTTTCATCTGCCCTTGCATGAATACAGAACTTAAATCACCTTCATTTATCTTCTTCTTGTTCTTAGCCCTGCAAAAATATGTAACTTCGCCTATTGAAGATTCAATATTCATTATTAATTCTATGTCTGAATCTTTCCTGTTTATATTCACTTCACTTAGCTTAATATTCTTTATATTAATATAATTCTTTATCTTTCTTATGAATGGACTGTCTGCGTTCTGCCACATAGTGATACTGCTTTGATCCTGTTGTACATCAACTGTTGTTTTCTTTTCTTGTGGAAGCTTTTCCTGCCTTTCTATTGGTTGCTTTTGAGATTCTGCTGATTTTTTTTGCACATTCTCTTTTTTCTCTACTTTTTCTGCTTTATTTTCTTTTGTTTCCTTTTTGTGGTTTTCTGTTTCTGCTATTGGTAGTGAGGTGTTCAGCTTCTGCTTGATTACCTGCTCTGCCTCTTTATTGTCAATAGTATGCCATTTCCAGAATATTTCTTTCTTATTGTCAAACATTACTTCTAATGGTTTTGCAAAATCCCTGATTTCCCTTACAGACACCCTCATAAGAGGAGTTAATTCACTGTCCCTCAATACCTTATTCTCTTTGAGGTATTCAAATGTACGCATGTTTTTCTCATTAAGATTATTTGCGAACTCCTGCAGCCTAGACTCCTGACCAGGAATATAATAAAGTGAACTTCCTCCTCCAATTTTTAATACAGACATCTTAAGTTTCTTCTGGGAGACAAGTTCTGAGAGGTAAGCAGAAGTCAGCAGGATGCTTGAATTTATTTCTTTTGCTATCTGTACTGGAATCACTGGGCCTTTTTCCTGTATGAGCTGGAGGATTCTATCTCTGATGTCCATAAGTTTTCAGAAGTTATTCTTGTTTATATAATTTGTTGAAAATGTAAGTAAAATGTCAGACGTCACTGAGCACAAGCATCTTCAAAACTTAGGATGTGTTATTAGAAGGCTCTGCGTCCCCGAATGGGATTTCCCCCCGCGACGAGCAGGATAAGGAAAATGATTAAGTTTTGACTGATGATGCTGGTGCTCTTTGAATAGCAGAATTTTTACTTACTTGAAAATCATTAAAATCAATTAAGAAATTACGGCCTCATCCATCTTATCTCATAATATGTGACATCCCCTTCATCGTCTACAACTCCTATCATAAGCCTTTTCTTTGTGCTGTGTGCGACTCTGTTCTTTGCTGAAAATTCATGCCATGTAAGCGTGCTTGCTTCGTGTACTGGATATATTATCCACTTTGCATGGTCTTCTCCAGGCTTTACTCCTCTTTCATATACTCTAAAGTCTGCCCCAAATTTAAGCGCTGTCTTTATTATATACCCTCTGTTCCTGAAATCCCTGAACACGCAATATCTTATCCAGAATTTGGGTTCCAGCTTTTTTGCTTTTCTGATAAAAAGTTCATTGCTTATTTTTTTATTCCTTCCATCAAATATAGTTATTTTCCCCTTCTCAAGCAGAAAAAAAGATTCAAGAAGCGAAAGCCGGACATTGCCACCTTCAATTATTGATCCATATCTGCTATGGTTATATAATTCCCTTGCAGCATCACTTAATTCGGTAATTACTCTTTCTTTTATAAAAAATGCTTTGACTACTTCTCTTTTGTGAGTTTTCTGCGCTATCTCCTCTTTTTTATCTTCTTTCTTTGAGGTTTTTTTCTTTTTTTGTTTTGATAATTTTGATTTTCTCATTTTAATTTCATAATTTTATATATCTCTGAATAATCTAAATTAATTGCTTATCACTTAAAAACTTAACCATTATAAACTTGATATTGTTTTTATTTTCAATATTGTAAGATAATCCTAAAATAAACAAAAGTTTATATAAATTAAGATAATACAATCAATTATGCAATTAACATTTTTAGGCACAAGTTGTATGGTTCCAACAAAGCAAAGGAACGTCTCTGGAATGTTTTTGAGTTATAAGAAAGAAGGGATATTGTTTGATTGCGGCGAGGGTACACAAAGGCAGATGAATATCTGTGGAATAAGGAGAACAAGAGTGACAAAAATACTTATCAGCCATTGGCATGGCGATCACATATCAGGAATTATAGGGCTTATTCAGACCATAGGAAATGATGAAAATCCCCCAACTATTAGGATATATGGTCCTGTAGGAACAAAAAAAATGATGCATCATCTCCTTAATTCCTGTCTTTTTGACCAAAGGATTAACCTTAAAATAAAAGAGATTGATCCAAAAGGAAAAATAAAAAAAGTATATGAAGATGATGATTTTTATATAGACTCTGCTGAATTGTCCCATAAAGTGCCTTGCTTAGGGTACTCATTTATTGAAAAAGACAAGCGAAGGATAAACAAAGCTTTTCTCACAAAGCATAATATCCCTACGGGCCCGCACATGAAAGATCTGCAGTCGGGAAAGGATATAAAAATAAAGGGAAAATCAATCAATGCTGATGAAGCGACATACATTGTAAATGGCAGAAAGATAACTTATATTGCAGATACTGTTCCATGCAAGGGTGCTGTTCTTCTTGCAGAAAATGCAGACATCCTTATTTCAGAAGCTGCATATGAGTCATCGCTGCAAAACAAAGCAGAAAAATATCACCACATGACTGCAAAACAGGCAGGATTGCTGGCAAGCCAATCCAGAGCAAAAAAACTTATCCTTACGCATTTTAGCCAAAGATACAAAAACATACAAGATATAGAGGAAGATGCGCGTGATGTATTTGATAATACAATATGCGCCGAAGACTTTATGAGGGTTTCCTTATAAAAATGTCAAGAAAATCAAAAGGGATCTCTGCTGAAAGGGACTTACTGCACAAATTTTGGGCAGCAGGGTGGGCATGCTTAAGGGCAGCAGGATCAGGTTCTATGAAATATCCTTGTGTAGATTTGATAGCCGGGAACAAACTTAGAAAATTAGCCATAGAATGCAAAACATCAAAAAATACAATAAAATACTTATCTAAAGAAGATATTGACCAATTGAAGGCATTTTCAGGTCTATTTGGCGCTGAACCATGGATAGCGGTCAGGTTCTATAAAACTGAATGGTTTTTTGTATCTATTGAAGATATAAGGCAAAGTGGAATAAATTTTGCAATAGATAAGAATATAATAACATTAAAGGGGCTATTATTCGAAGAATTAATAAAATAAAAAGAATTCTCAATAGGTTTGGTTCAAAGGTATAGAAAAGAGTATGTTTGTTCTTTTCTCTATATAGCCATATTTGTCTGTAAAAAACGAAAGGTTTATAACTGGAAAAAATAGATATTAATATGTATTCAAAAATGATAATAAAATGAAAATAACGAAAAAACTCATAGAAAATGTCATAAGTGAGGTGGTTGGGGTTGATGTAATACCTATTATAAATTACTTAAAGGACAAGAAGAATATTTCTGAATTCAAAATAGCTGAAACCCTTAAACTTGAGGTCAATCGTACAAGAAATATGCTTTATAGGCTTCATGGCGCAAATCTTGTATCTTTTATAAGAAAGAAAGATAAACTGAAGGGATGGTATATATATTATTGGACATTTAATCATACGAGAGTAAAAGGCCTTGCGATTGAAATTAAGAAGAAAAAGATTGAGATGGCCAAAGAAAGGTTAGAAAGAGAGAATGGAGGACATTTCTTTCTTTGTGATGATAAATGTATAAGATTGGATTTTGAGCAGGCAATAGGATTTGATTTCAAATGCCCTGAATGCGGCATGTTGATGAATCAGCAAAATAATGAAGAAATAATAAAATCCTTAAAAGCAGAAATTAAAAAAAATGAAAAAGAGTTGAAGACGTTTAAATCGTAAACATCCACTTATATCTTCTTTTTACTTCTTCTATAAAATTCTGGGGCCGGTATATACCCATTTCAGAGATTATTCCTGTAATAAGGGAAGGATCAATCTTCTCAAAGGCATAATTATCTATAATAACCTTACGTGGCTTTCCAGGCCATACCTCTTTTTCTACCCTCTTCTCTATTACTTCATCAAACCCAAAAATAGTCTCAGAGTTAAATTTCCAGGAATGGGTACATACATAGACTGGTATATTAAGCCTGTTTGCAGCCTCTGAAATTAGCTCTGAGCCGATCTTATTTATGACTTGTCCTTCTGAAGTTATGGCGTCAGCGCCTATCATCATTATATCTGCTTTTTTTAATGCCAATCTTGCTGCAGAATCCACGTAATGCCTTATTTTTATCCCATATGCTACGAGTTCTTTTGCTGTTTTCCTGCCCTGATAGAGGGGTCTTGTTTCGGTATTGTGGACTTCAAATTCTATTCCTGTATCCTTTGCTTTCTTGAATATGCTGACAACAGTTGAAGAATGGCAATGAGTATAAGCAACATACCCTTTTTTAATTTTCTTTGCTCCTATATTCGCTAACTCCCTTTCTGTTTTTGTAGTCCATCTAAGAGTCTTATTAAGATTTATGTGAAGTGAAGGAATAATATATTTAAAATCCATATCCTGCGCAGAAGATATGATATGATTAATCATATTTCTCATAAATGGTTCTGTTGGCCTTGTATTGAATATTTTTTGCTTTATGGTGTTTATTTCTCTTATTAATTCGTCCTTATCTTTTGATTTTGATTCAGAAATCTTAAATATGAATGCTTTTGATGCTTCCTTTGCTATATCTGCAGCTCCTTGTATCTCTAAATTTCTTATTTTGCTAAGAGTTGCATTAAAATAATCCATACTATAAATCACCTATAATAATAAACATAATAAATAAAAAAACATAAAAATTAAAATATTATTTCTTTTTTCTTTTCTTTATGTTTTTTTCTATATTCTGTTCTTCTTTTAATATCCTCTGAGCAAGAACTTCTATGTGTTTCTCTATTTTTGCAACTCTTCTTTCCATAAGAACTAATACTCTTAAGCTGTATACTATAGCTGCCAAAGTACCTATAATTATAGAAAGAATAACTATACTTATATCTTCAAGTCCCATTAAAACACCTCTTTTCTTATTTATAAAATGATAATTTTATTTATATTAAAATTAATATATTTAAATCTTGCGTTTATTTTCCACAAAACGAGAAAATTTCATAAATGATTAAGATTGTGAAAATTTATGGTATTAATAAAGTATTTCATACTTTATAAATAATTAAAAAATAGAATTTGAAAAAAATAGAATTATTTCTAAATTGTATTTTCCCATTCATTATCAAACATGTTTTTAAGGGTATTTGAAAAAAATTTAGTATTTACCCATACTCCAGTGTCATATGATGGATGTACTTCTTTATCATCAAGAATCATAAAAACCAGCTCCTCATTGTCAACTATACAAAATCTTGTATTGGCTTTTGTGTCTTTTATCTCAGCGAATTTAGATAGTAATTTTACAGCATCATTATTCTCTTTGGTTAACGGTGCTGCTATTCTTATTTTTACTCCTTTTTCATTCGCTTTCTTAAGTGCATTTTTGAGAGTTTTTGCTTTTCTTATTATTCCTTCTGATGTTGTCATGATGTCTACAGATTTATTTGCTTTTTTAATTAAGCTATCCATATGACAGTATATTGAGTCCCTTCCTCTAAAAGACCCTGAAAGGTCAGATGATTCAATAAATTCTATTCCTTGTGAATGAAGGGTGTTAAGTTCTTTGATTAATTCACTTTCTTTAAGGTTTGTTAGTATTTTAGATTTTTCGTCAGCTTTTTTTCTTATTCCTTTCTTTACTCTTTCTATTACCTCTTCTGGATGCACTGCAATATATTTAATAGGTTTTCCTATTTTCATAATAATAAATCCTTTTTTTTCAAGGGATTCAAGGACATCATAACTTCTTGATCTTGGTACATTTGCAATATCACTTAATTCTCCTGCGGTTGATATTCCTCTTGAAAGAAGTGCTGTCCAGAGTTTTGCTTCATAACTATTTAATCCAAAGTATTTTATTTTTCCCAAAAATTCTTCTTGTATAATCATTTTGTATTCCTCTTAATCGTTAATTGCTGAATCGCACCCTTTTTTTATGTGTTATCATTTGTGAGTCGCAACAAGTATATAAATGTTTCTATTTTTAATGATTATATAGTAATGAAAAATGGTTTATTTTGTTCTCTGTCCCCCTTATTTCGTATAGAGTTTAATATTATTGATAATTGTTATTTGTCATTTTTTATTATTTTCTATATTGAAATATATTATATAATATATATATTATTATATTATTATATTATTATATTATTATATTATTATATTTTAATAATTTATTTTATCGAAAATTTCGCAAGAAATTTTATTGGGGTTTAATACCCCTTACTTCAGTGCGAAATTTTGGATTCCAAAAATTTGATAATATATAATGCAAATCTGTAATACCCCACCATTTATGGTAGGGATAGGATTTGCTATCAATAAATTGTCAAATTTTCGTTATCTATATTAAACTTATATTAAACAAAATAAAGCATAAGAACTTAAAACATAAAATAACATTTTCCATATGAAATAAAGGGGTCACTATCACCTTATTTTAAGTATAATTATTATCATATATAAATTATAATTAATATATTTTTATATCATATTAAACTACATATTCAAGTATTAAAGTGTATAATTTGATACTTGTATCAGATTTTCATGATTTTAATATATTTTATTAATATAAAATATGAAAATAAAAGAATTTAAATACCTTTACTTCTTTTGGAAATTAAATGAAGGATAATAACATTACTGGATTTTTTGAAAAATTTATCAAGAAAGATTCTATATTTAAAGAAAAGAGAGTATTACAGTCTAATTATTCTCCAGATAATATACCTCATAGGGAGAATGAGATCAACCACATTGCCCAAATCATAGCACCAGCACTTAAATTAGATAAACCATCAAATCTTTTTGTATATGGAAAAACTGGCACAGGAAAGACACTTTCTGTCAAATATACTACAAATAAGATAATGGAAGTAGCAAAAGACAAGAAAATCCCAATCAAGGTATTTTATATTAATTGCAAGCTTAAAAAAGTTGCTGATACAGAATACAGACTAATAGCAGAACTTGCAAGAAAATTAGGAAAAAGTATACCTGCAACAGGCCTTCCGACTGAAGAAGTATATAAGATATTTTATAATTCTGTTGATAAAGAAAAAACGCTCCTTGTAATAATACTTGATGAGATAGACCAGTTAATAAAAAAAGCAGGGGATGAAATATTATACAATTTGACAAGAATCAATGAAGATCTTGATAACTCTATTATAACATTAATTGGAATATCAAATGATCTTGTATTTGTGGATAATATTGATCCAAGAGTAAAATCTTCTTTAAGCGAGGAAGAAATTGTATTTCCACCCTATAATGCATTGCAGATCCAGAGTATACTCACTGAAAGAATAAAGAAAGCATTTAAAGAAGATATAATTGAGCAAGGGCTTATAGAAAAATGCGCAGCTTATGCTGCAAGAGAACACGGTGACGCCAGAAGGGCCCTTGAACTTATAAGAGTTGCAGGAGAGATAGCAGAAAGAGAAGGGAAACAGAATGTAGTCATAAAACACCTCGATAAAGCAGAAGCAAAAATAGAAAGAGATAGAATACAAGATATAGTATGCTCTCAACCCAAACAATTCCAAGCCACATTATACGCAATTTTAAAATTAAATAAAGAAAGAAATGATAGCATATTAACTGGGGAAGTATATGAAATATATAAGAAAATATGCTCAAATGTAGGATTAAGACCATTAACACAGAGAAGGATAAGTGACGTTATTGCAGAGTTGGACATGTCAGGAATTATAACTGCAAAAGTAACATCAAAAGGAAGATATGGGAGAACAAGAGAAATATCCATGTCTGTACCTTCCCACATAAAAGATAAAATAAACAAAATATTGGCAGAAGGGTTGGGATTAGCTTGAGAATATCAAGATGACCTTTCTATACCATAAGAATGGAACTAATAGAAACAAAAAGGAAGTATATTGTAAACTGTTTTCTTAATAAAGGTATATTTATTCCTCCTGATTTTTTAGATTTTCTTAAAAATGATCAAACAATTGAGAATATATACGATATAATAAAAAAAGATGAAGATAACATAGATTTAAAAAAATTATCAACAAAATTATTACAGATATCCCCTATAGGTGAAAGCCAGCAAAAAAATAATAATGACATATTAGTTAAATTCAGTTATGAAGACCAACCATTAAAGAAAAAAGTAGAGGATTTTATTTTATATTTTAGGGAAAGATTTAAATCATTAGAAAGTATAATGAGGGGAAGATCTGAATTACAGAATGTTGTTTCTATAAATAGAATAACAAACAAAAGAGAGAGAGAAAATATATCCATTATAGGGCTAGTAAGTGATAAAAAAATAACAAGAAATGGTAATTTTATACTTACTCTTGAAGACCAAACTGCATCAATAAATGTTATTGTAAATAAGAGCAAACCAGAACTTTTTGAAATGACTAAAGATATAGTGTTTGATGAAGTTATAGGTGTGACTGGTGTAAATGGGGATAATATAATTTTTGCAAATAATATAATTTTTCCCGATATCCCCCTTACCAAAGAGTTAAAAAAATCTCCTGATGAATCTTATATAATTTTTTTGTCAGACCTTCATGTTGGTTCTGAGTATTTTCTTGAGGAAAAATTTATTAAATTCACAAACTGGCTGTCAGGAAAAGTTGGCAGCGATGTACAGAAAGAAATGGCACGAAAAGTTTCACATATATTTGTTATAGGTGACCTTGTTGATGGGCTTGGAATATATCCAGGTCAGGAAGAAGAACTTACAATAAAAGATATATATAAACAATATGAAGAATGCGCACGTTACCTTTTAATGATACCTAACAGAATCAATATTATAATCTGTCCTGGAAATCACGATGCCATGAGGATTGCAGAACCCCAGCCACCATTATATGAAGATTTTTCAGAAAGTATACACAAGATGTCAAATACAGTGTTGGTATCCAATCCATCTATAGTGAATATAGGGAAAAGAGAAGGGTTTGAAGGGTTTGATATACTTCTTTATCATGGCTATAGTTTTGATTATTATATAAGGAATGTAGAAAGCATAAGAAATAATGGGGGGTATGATCGCGCCGACCTTATTATGAAATTTCTTCTGCAAAAAAGACATCTTGCGCCAACATACTCATCTACACTTTTGGTGCCTTCCCGTGACAAAGATAATCTGGTAATCTCAAAAGTCCCAGATATTTTTGTGACAGGACATATACATAAGACTTATGTTTCATCATATAGGAATGTTACTTTAATCTGCGGGTCATGCTGGCAGAGCACTACACCATTCCAGGAAAAAGTAGGGCACCATCCAGAGCCTGCAAGAGTGCCTATTTTGAATACACAGACAAGGAAAGTCAAGATTTTGAAATTTTAACAAAATGGAAAAGGAAAAACAAGCCAAAATACAGGAATCAGAAAGAATGGAAGTATATTTTAAAGATATGGATAAACTAATTAGAGAAGCATATAAAATTGCTGAAGAAGCTAAAAAAAAGGGTTTTGATCCATCAGATAAAGTAGAAGTTCCTTCGGTCAAAAACATGGCAGAGCGTGTTGAAGGTCTTGTCTCTGTTGTTGCGCCAGAGATAATAGGCTCAGGCATACCTAAAAGAATAAAAGAACTTGAACAGATTTACGGCTCTCTTGACTGGCGCATATCACTTATAATCGCAGAAGAGATTGCAAAAGGGAAATTCTGCAAGTTTAAGGATAAAAAAGAAGCTATGGAAGTGGGCATAAGGGTAGGATTTGCATACCATACAATGGGTTCTGTTGCTTCACCCATAGAGGGTTTTGTTGAATTTAAGATAAATAAGACAAAAGACGGAAAAGAATATTTTGATATTTATTATGCTGGGCCAATAAGAAGCGCAGGAGGCACAGGAGCATCAGTTTCTGTCCTTATTGTGGATTATGTCAGAATGAAGATGGGATATTCGCCATATGACCCATCAGAAGAGGAGATAAAAAGAACAGTTACAGAATTATATGATTATCATGACAGGATAACAAATTTGCAGTATCTTCCGTCAGAAAAAGAGATAGAATTCATGACAAGACACCTCCCTGTGCAGATAAATGGTGATGGTTCAGAAAAGATTGAAGTTTCAAATTATAAGGATCTTGATAGGATAAAGACAAACAGGATAAGAAATGGGGTGTGCCTTGTTTTAGGAGAGGGCCTTTGCCAGAAAGCCCCCAAATTATGGAAACAGCTTTCAAAGTGGGGAAAAGATTTTGGGCTTGAGCATTGGAATTTTATAGGAGATTTTGTTAAGCTCCAGAAAGAGATAAAAGCCAAAAGTTCTGCAGGGAAAGAAGAAAAAGGAAAAGACAAAAAGAATAAAATCCAACCAGATTACACATTTATAAAAGATATTGTAGCTGGAAGACCAGTGATTACACATCCCTTAAGGGTGGGTGGATTTAGGTTAAGGTATGGAAGATCCAGGACATCAGGCTATTCTGCTGCTTCTATGCATCCAGCCACAATGGTTGTTCTTGATGATTTTATTGCTACAGGCACGCAGCTCAAGCTGGAAAGGCCAGGGAAAGCAGCATCAATGACTTGCTGTGACAGCATGGACGGTCCCATAGTAAAACTGAAGAACGGCTCTATTGTTAAGCTTGATTCAAAAAAAGAGGCATTAAATGTCAGGAAAGAGATAGAAGAAATAATATTTCTTGGAGATATATTGATATGTTTTGGAGATTTCCTTAACAGAGCCCATAAACTAGTACCCCCTGGATATTGTGAAGAGTGGTGGGTGCAGCAGTTTGAGAAGGCTACAGTGGATGTATTCGGGTCGCTTGATATATCAAAACTATCTGAACTTATAGGCATTGAAGAAGAAGAGATTGAGATTCTGTTATCAAACCCAATAAATACAAAAATATCAGCATATGGCGCAAGAATAATATCAGAAAAACTCAATATACCTCTTCATCCAGAGTATATATATTATTGGAAAACAATAGACTTTAACATGTTTTCAGGAATGATAGAATGGTTAAAAAAATCCAAAGTTGAAAAAGAATCAGGCATTGTGCAGAAGATAATTATACCAAACAATGAAAACAAAAGGACGCTGGAAGTATTAGGAGTTCCCCATACTTTGATCAATGATGAGTTTGTTGTTATTGAAAAAGAGCATGCAATAGGGTTCTCATCAAATATACAGATAGAAAATCTACAGAAATATTCTGATGATATCAAAAACAGGGATAAATATGAGGATGTGCTTGAGGTCATCAAAAAGAATTCAGAGTTTATAATACAAGATAAAGCAGGCATCTTCATAGGCGCAAGGATGGGAAGGCCAGAGAAAGCAAAGATGAGGAAATTAAATGGATCCCCTCATACATTGTTTCCAATTGGAGAGGAAGGCGGAAGGCTAAGAAGCTTCCAGTCTGCGCTAAAAATAGGTGAAGTAACTGGAGAATTTCCAATATATCAATGCAAAAAATGCGATACAATAACAATATACCGAAAATGCGATACTTGTGGAAAACAGACAAAGCAGATGTATTATTGCAGGGATTGCAATAAGATAAGTGATAAGGAATGCCAGCTTAAAAAGAAAAACAATCCTGAAGAGACACACACATCAATGACATATAAAAGACAAAAGATAGACATAAAAAAGATTTTTTCACAAGCACTCAATAACTTAAATATGAGGCTTTATCCTGATCTTATAAAGGGGGTGAGGGGGACATCCAATAAAGACCATACTCCAGAGAATCTTGTAAAAGGCATACTGAGGGCAAAGCATGATATTTATGTAAATAAGGACGGAACAACAAGATATGATATGACTCAGCTTCCATTAACTCATTTTAAGCCAAATGAGATTAGGACATCTATTGAGAAGCTTAGAGAGATGGGATATGAGTATGATATACATGGCAAACAGCTTGAGAGCCCTGAACAGATACTAGAGATAAAGCCACAAGATGTTGTGCTTCCTTCATGTCCTGATTCTCCAAATGATGGTGCTGACAAAGTACTTCTTAACATAGCCAATTTTATAGATGACCTTCTTGTAAATCTATATGGCCTTAAATCATACTATAACCTGAAGAATGAAATGGATATAGTTGGTCATCTCGTGCTTGCGCAGGCACCGCACACGTCAGCAGGAATAATAGCGCGAGTCATAGGCTTTTCAAAGACGCAAGGATTTTTAGCGCATCCAGTGATACATGCAGCGACGAGACGTGATTGTGATGGAGATGAAGCAAGCATATGCCTTCTCCTAGATGTGCTGATAAATTTCTCAAGGAAATTTCTTCCTGCGCATAGGGGATCTACACAAGATGCCCCTTTAGTCCTTACATCAAAAGTTATACCTTCAGAGATAGATGATATGATATTTGATATGGACATTGCATGGAAATATGATCTTGATTTTTATAATGCATGCAAGAAATATAGTAAACCATGGGAAGCTGTTGTCGAGAAATTTGGTGATTTTCTCAAGTCAGAGAAGCAGTACGAAGGTCATGGATTTACTCATGACAATGGGAATATAAATGGTGGGGTGATATGCTCTTCTTATAAGATTCTTCCGTCCATGGAAGAAAAGCTCAATGGTCAGATGAGAATTGCAGAGAGATTGAGGGCAGTTGATGAAAGGGATGTTGCAACATTTGTTATAGAAAAGCATTTCATAAAGGATACAAAAGGAAATCTCAGGAAATTTTCCATGCAGAAATTCAGGTGTGTAAAGTGCAATGAGATATATAGAAGGCCGCCGTTGATAGGCAAATGCACCAAGTGTGATGGGAGGATTATATTTACAATAAGCGAGGGCTCGGTAGTAAAGTATTTCGAATCGTCAATGAACCTGGCAAATAAATATAATGTTCCTGCTTATCTCAAGCAATCGCTTGAGCTTCTCAAAAGAAGGATAGACGGTGTATTTGGAAAAGATAAGGAAAGACAAGAAGGTTTAGGAAAATGGTTTGGTTAAAATTTACTTGATATCTTTTATATTATATTTTGCGCCGCATGCCTGACATCTCAAGTAAGTGAATACACCATCTTTGATAATCTTTGTATCTGGCTTTCCACATTCTCTGCATAATACAAACTCATGCGCATACTGCTTTATTTTTTCATTTATCCTTGAAGCAGGAACTTTACTGCCGAAAATGACTGAATTACCCCTTCTCTCACCAGGTGTTGCAAGCCCCCTTAGCACATATTTAAGGAGATGTTCCATTGTCCTTCTTAAGGTGTTTGCTATTACACTAAAGTTGCTGATGATTGTCTTATTGCCTTGTATATGCCCTATTACTTTAGGAATCTCAAACCTTTCCTTTTCAAAAACAACATCAGGAAGTTCATCCCTTGCCTTTTTCAGCATATCTTCATATTTCATTATGAGAGAAGAGTAGGATGTTGTTTATAAAGGTTTTTATATTTTGATTTTCTAAGCAAATTCGATAGCTTTATATACACTATATCTTATTTTTATGTTATGAGAATAAACTGGTTAATTATAGTTGTAGCCTTGATATATGGTTTTTTCCTTGCGCGGTATTTCTACTATTTTCATAAAGTGCTGCCAAAGGAATATGGATTGTTTAGAAAAAACCTGATAAGCCACCTTGTGCTGATAGCAGTCATAGTTTTAATAATAATTGTAATGAGGACGATATAAACCTTAAGATAAATCAAAAGGGAACTAAAATGCTTGAATCATTGATGAATCCATTCAAGGCAAAAAGAAAGCCATGGGAGATGTTTTTTATAGCTATATTGTACTACTCTGTAGCGTGCATTTTGAGCCTTTGGGTATTCAAAGATTATGCAACCATAGTCACACTTCTTTTAACAATAGTTGCAGTCATCCCCATCATATATAATGCAATCCAGCTTGAAGAAGAGGAAAGCGCAAGACCAGAGGTATACTCAAGAATATTATTCGGGCATTTCAAATATTTTTCGTTCACCATGTATTTTTTTGGAGGCTTGGTTGTGGCTTCTGCCTTATGGTATGTATTTGCTCCCACACATATTGTCCAGAGCCTGTTCAACGCCCAGATAAAGACAATAATGGGAATCAATATAACTGGCCATGTGTCCCAGTCATTCGGGCTTTTTGCAACAATATTCTTTAATAATATAAAAGTCCTCATCTTCTGTATAATATTCTCTTTTATATATGGTTCTGGCGCTGTATTCATATTGACCTGGAACGCCTCTGTGATAGGAGTAGCAATAGGATATTATATTAGGACAAAGCTTGCAGCCATCTCAGCATATACTGGGTTCCAGTATATGGCCCATTATTTTGGAATATTTTCAATAGGCCTTTTGAAATACACAATTCATGGGATACCTGAAATCCTGGCTTATTTCATAGCAGGCCTTGCCGGCAGTATAATATCAGTAGGAGTTATAAAAAAGAGATACTCTTCAGATGGGTTTTCAAGAACCCTATGGGACGCGTCAAACCTGATACTTATAGCCATTTTTATAACATTTGTTGCAGCAATACTTGAGGTATATATAACTCCCATTATATTCAAGTGAATATATAGAAATCCCCTTTATTTTTATCTAATTTATCGAAAATTTCGCAAGAAATTTTATTGGGGTTTAATACCCCTCACTTCAGTGCGAAATTTTGGATTCCAAAAATTTGATAATCTATAATGCAAATCCATAATACCCCTCATTTATGGTGGGGATAGGATTTACTATCAATAAATTGTCAAATTTTTGTTATCTATTTTTAGTCAAGAACCTTTAATCTCCCTGGTTTTATCTCAAATATATCTCCCTCAAGAAGAAGCGAGTTTATCATATCCTCACAAGATTCAACTCCGCTTTTATTTATAACTTCATCAATATCTGCGCCTTCTCCACAATCCAGTTCTCTTATTATTGAATTTATCTTTTCAGATAAACCTGAAACTCCTTTCTTGTCAACAATCTCTTCTTCTTCAACATTTTTATCTTTATGATTTTCATTATTATTCTCTGGTTTCTTCTTTTCTTTAACTTTTTCAGATTCTGGTAATTTTTTATTCAATGACTTCTGCAGTATTTCTATTTCTTTTTTTCTCAAATCAATCCATATAGGGTTATGAATCTTTTTTATTATCTCTGGAAGTATGTACCGTTCTTTGCCATATTCCCTTATCCTGCCTATAATAAGTATAATGTCTCCAACACTAAACTCTTTTAGGCGTTCATGTTCCTCAAAAATCCTTGCAGTAATTCTTCCTGTGCCATCATCAAGCGCCAAGCTGCAGTAATTAAATGTATTTTCTGTTCCTGAAATATCAACAACTGCGCTTATTAGGTTGATTCTGGATATTTTTCTATTATATTTGTCAATTATATAATTAGGGTTCCATCCCTCTGCCCTTATAAAATCACCACAAACAATATCTTTTATCTGTGCTTTGTATGCAGTCTGCCTTTTCTGTGGATTTGCCATTTTTTTAATGTATATAGTTTAATCCAATCATAATTTAATTTATAAAAATATACCCCACTACTTGCAGTGGTTGGGTGTGGCCAATGATGATATGCATGGTATATTTTTATGACCCAAAACCCAATGTAAGATTATACCTCGCCGCTTGCGGCGATTGGGTTTTTGATTTATCATATCTTCTGCACAAACCCTCGTTTTGGTTCGAATATGTCTCCACTCCTCTTCAGTTTCTCTATGACCTCTTCCACAACATCTTCTGATATGCCTTTTATTTCAGCTTCATTTACTATATCATCTATAGGTATTGTCTTGCCTATTTTGTTCTCAAGAGAATTTATCATTTCCCTAATCCTAATTATGTTGCTTCTTTGTGAGGATGATATCCCTGTTGTTATTCTGTCTATGTCAATCTTCCCAGTTTCAGGGTCAATCCCTATCTGTGAGAGTGAGAAATGCAGAATTTTAATCGCTCTTTTTGCGTCTTTTCTTGAGACCTTGTCTGATAATCTTATTTTTGCTGATGCTTCTGCAAGTCTTACAAGGGCTTCAAGCTGCCTGGGAGATATTGGGACTGCTTTTATTCCACCTTCTTCGTTGCCTGAATTTCGCATCTCAACATAAAACTTCTTGAGTTCTTCAATTGCGCTGCTTGTGAGCTGCGGCTTTATTTTCTGTCTTACATAAGCTATGTATTTTCTGAGAAATTCTGTGCTAAGATCAGGATGAATTATGTTAGGATCCTGATGCAGTTCAAGAATGTGCTTTGCAATCTTGTTGTCCTTTTCTTCTTCAGGAAGATCTTTGATTGCAAATATAAGATCAAATCGGTTTATCAGCGCTGGGGGGAGGTTTATCTGTTCTGCAATGATGCCGTATGGATCAAACCTTCCAAATTTTGGGTTTGCAGCAGCAAGAACCGCAGTCTCACACCTTAATGTGGCTTGTATATTTGCTTTTGATATGGATACTGTTTGCTGTTCAAGCGCTTCATGCATGGCACTCCTATCATCAGGACTCATCTTGTCCATCTCGTCTATCATACAAAAACCCTTATTTGCGAGCACTAGGGCTCCTGCTTCCAGTGCCCAGCCACCCATGAACTCGTCCTTTACAACAGAGGCAGTAAGTCCTGCACCAGTAACACCTTTGCCGCTTACATATCTTGCTTTTGGCGCAATAATCGCCATTCTTTTTAGCATCTGGGATTTTGCTGCGCCAGGATCTCCTATGAGCAGCACATGCATATCTCCCCTTGTTATCATACCATCTGCCCGTTTCTTCCTGTTGCCGCCGACAAGCTGGAATAGGATTGCCTTTTTGATCTCATCATAGCCATATATTGAAGGCGCGATAGAACTGATAATTTTTGTGAGGTATTTTGGGTCTTTTGCAAGCTCCAATATTTTCTCTTCTTCTTCTTTTGATATATCTACCTCATAGAAATCTTCCTGTATTGATTCTACTGAGTTTGCTTCAATGAGCAGCTCGAAACGCGTTGATTTTGCTCCGTTTCTTAATTCCACAGGAACCTCTTTTAATATGCCTGTAATTATTATCTTGCTTCCAGGGTTTGTTTTTTTTTCACTCAATGGGCTTACAAGGTCCTGGGACAGGAATATATTCATTCTTTTTGGCTGTTCTCCACCTTCAAGGTCTTCTGATGCTTCTTCAAGCACAATCCCCTGTGCATCAACAAATTCTTTTGAAAGCAGCCTAAATTTACCTTTCCTGCCACAGCCACATCTTGAAGGCTCTTTAAATGATTTTTCAAGCTGGATCACAGACAGGACATTTCCACAGCTTGGGCATTCAAATCTTGCTGTTGTCACCTGAGGCCTTACATCAGATTTCTGGCGCACAACACCCTCCACAACAAGGAATTTTTCTATATGTTCACTCCTTATGTTTTTTATCATTATTTTCTGGTTTTTGGGCAGGTTTATGAAACGCACCTTGAAGTTTTTCATATTGCTTGGCAGGTCAAATTTTTCGATTGCTATTTCTGCAGCTTTGATAATCTCTTCAGGGTAATCAAGAAGAAGTGATGATAGACCTGGGTCATATTTCAGAAATTTTACAAAATCAACAATAATAAAACTATTGCCTTTTCTTATAAGCTCAAGTATCTCAGCATGATAATTATCTTCAAAAAATTCCTGAAATTTTGATATCTGTTGTGTTGCGTCCATCTTTTGCCATATCCTATCTTCTCTGTCTTGCAAATTAAATATAATACTATAAATAGCATTTAATCTGCAACGTCTATATTATTCACCCCTTTCTTATGTAAAAAATTAAAAAACGAAATATTTTTATTGATATTTTCCTGCCTACCTGCCCAATTATAACACTTTTTTAAGGTTGACTATCAGCATATCAAGAGCCTTATGAACTGATTCTTCACTCTTTGTTCCTGTGCATACAATTTTCCCATTACTAAATAAGAGGAATGTGGCTTTTGCTTCAGCAAGCTTGTATACAAGCCCAGGGAATTGTTCAGGTTCATATTCTGTATTCTTAAGCTTCATTGCAAGAACATTGAGGTTTAGATCCATACCCACTGTTCCACTTGCTACAATATTCTGTATCTTGATCTCAGGCTCTACAGTTATCTTTATATTTATCTTCTTCAGGCTTTCAATTATCTTTTTAAGAGACAGTCTGACATCTTCAATGTTTCTTGCTCCAGTACATACTACTTTTCCACTGCTGAATATCAAAGCAGATGTTTTTGGGTCTTTAATTCTTATAACCAGCCCTGGAAACTGCTCAGGGTTATATTCTGTGTTGCTTAATGTTGCAGCCATCTTTTCTAAAGGTATATCGTGCTCTAATGATGTAGAAACAACTATATTTACAACAGTTATTTCTTTATTTTGTTTTTTCTTAGCCGCTTTTCCTTCTATTTTCTTAGCAACTTTTCCTTTACTTTGTATTTTCTTAGCCATTTTTATAAAACACCCCTATGTTCTTGTTTTATATTTTTAAGGGAAAACCCCTTTAAAATAATAACCACTTTTGACAAATTATATTTTAAAAATGGTTCTTAAATAATCTAATAATCCCCTTCCTTTATAAATACTTTTATTTATAAATAGAATCTTTTCAAAATATAGTTTCTATGTATTATGCCCCCTTCTTTTCCTATGGAAATGGGGTTAATATCTCTGTTTTATTGCATTTCAGGGCATTTAGATTATTTTTAGCAAAATATAAACCAATATAAGCTCCTGGTCACTCTTTATTGGATCAGAATCAAAACCTTTAAATAACGTATGCGGTTTAATTCTTTTAGTTTTTGATGAAAGGATTATGATAAAAATGGAAGAAAACAACATAAAGAGAGGAGTATCAGCAGTGATATTTGATAATAATGGTGATTATTATTTTCTTATTCTGCATAGGAGTGTTGGCTGGAATGGTTGGGAATTTCCTAAAGGTAGTTTTAAGGAAGGAGAGACAGAAAAGGAAGCTATTGTCAGACAGATTGCGCAGGAAACAGGATTGTCAAAATTCAAGGTCCATAAGAAACTGGATAGGAAATATGAATTCAGGTCAGAAGATGGAACAATTGGTTCATATGATGTATTTCTTATTGAGACTAGTATGAATATTCCTGTTAGTACAAAGTACAACAGATCCCAGGAACATGATACTTACGTATGGACTACATACTGCAGCGCGCTGGATAAATTAACCTGGGACGATCAAAAAGAGGTCTTTAAAACAGCGTTTGCTGAGATAAAGAGCCTATAATAATCGCTAAAATTTGCAGGGACTTCTTATCTCATAGTTGAAGCACACTAAAAAGCTTTCAGTTGTTTCAGAGTGTTCTTCCTGAAGCCATTCGTATACCTCCTTGCAGAAGCAATGAGCGCATATGTTGATATTGTTTCCGCAAACCACGCATTTGGTCCCTTCATGAGTATAAGATTTGAATAGCCATGCTTTCTCAGCAAGTCCCTTTACTATTGTTGGCTTTATTGCTTCAGCCCATTGTTCCATACTCTTTCCCAGGCAGTCAAGGCATATAGGGTTTGTTATAGCCTCGTCGCACAATACACACATCTGGTTTGCTTCTTTCAATTTTCTCACCCGTTTGTTTTTGATGCTAAAAAGACGAGGCTAAAAACTCGCACCTTTAGGTGCTGGATACATCCTCGTCTTTTTGCATCCTAAAAATCCGCCTTCCAAAGCAAGTGTCCTGTCAAACTCCACACTTTAGTGTGAAATAGGACACTTGCAGCGGATTTTCATGATATCCAAAAACCTTTAGGCTTTGCAAACCACCAGTTCAATCCTTATAGAATTTTAGACCCCCAGTGATTTGCCAGTTCCCAAAGATTTTATTAGGAATTTAACACATCACTGGTTTCACAAGTTTGTATTTCCCAGTAATGGAGTCTGTAATTTCCACTCTAATAGAGAGAATAAAATGATTCCATAATCCAATTACAGGGATTTTAAACATGTTAAATAACGCAATATTTCTTCTACTATAAATATTTTTCGCATAATTTAAAATTTTCTGCGAAATTTTTTGTAAATCCAAAAGCTTTTAATTGTTCTTATACTTATGGCCAAATAACAGAAAAATGAAAGCAAAAACAGATACAATAATCATAAGATATGCTGAGATTGGATTGAAAGGCAAGAACAGGCATGAGTTTGAGAATAAACTCGTCGATAACATAAAATCAAACCTTCAGTACAATAAGAAAGATTTTTCTTCAATAATTAAGATCAGGGGCAGGCTAATCATCAAGTCAAATGAAAGGTGTGATTGCCTTAAGGATGTGTTTGGGATTGCATCATTCTCACATGCAATAGAAACCTCGCAGGGCATCAAAGAGATACACGAAGAAGTCAATGGTCTTGTAGAGCAATCAGGATTAAATAAAGAAAACAGTTTCTGCATCCGCGTCCAGAGAGTTGATAAATCATTTCCCAAAACATCTATCGAGATTGAAAGGGAAATTGGAGAATTTGTTGTGAACAAGACAAACGCAAAAGTAAAACTAAAAAATCCAGAATTCACATATTATATCGAGTTAATAGAAGGAAAAGCTTATGTCTTTTCTGAGAAGATAAACGGCTATGGTGGTCTTCCTGTAGGCTCAAGCGGAAAAGTTGTCACTCTTCTTTCTACAGGCATAGACAGTCCTGTTGCTGCATGGATGGCAATGAAAAGGGGCTGCAGTACAATCTTTGTCTTTAATTATAATTATCCATTTGCTGACAAGCAAGAAAAGGATTATGCATATGGATTATTCCAGATTCTCAGGCGGTTTGACTCTCAAGCAAGAATGTATACAGTCAATTTTGGGGTAATACAACAGAAGATAAAGGATTCAGTAAATCCCAGGTTGAGATGCATAGTTTGCAAGAGATTTATGTACAGAATAGCAGATCAGATTGCGCAAAAAGAGGGCGCAAAAGCAATAATTACTGGAGAATCAATTGGGCAAGTTGCTTCCCAGACACTTGACAATATCTATTGCGAGAACAAGGCAAGTGACCTTCCTGTTCTCAGGCCGCTCATTGGAATGAATAAGCAGGAAATAATAGACATAGCAAAAGAGATTGGAACATTTGAGGCTTCAATAAAGACATCTGGAAAATGCGGGCTCTTGCCTGCACATCCTGCAACAAAAGCTAAGATCAAGAAAATAGAGAAAGAAGAGAAAAAAATTGATATTTTGGATTTGGTTGCAATGGCTGTAGAAACGGCAGAAGGTTTTAGTTAAAATTTATGTTTGAACTAAATTCTTAACATGATGGGCGGGTTTCAAATTCGTTATATAATTTAAATTGAGTATCCTTTTATTATTTCCCTTAGGACGCTGTATTTCCCCCTGAATAAGATAGTGTTGAACACAAATCTCAATAAAAGGAAACTTATAACATTTATCATTTAACATATAGTCAAGGATATCCTTTTTATTTTTTAGTCCTTTTCCAATAAAATTTCCAGTCATTTCAGCTAATATATAATCCTGGCCTATTTTTATTGTATATTGAGAAGATATGTTTTTCCCCCTGTTTAATGTAATTATGGCTGGCTGATTTTCATGTTCTGCGAGGATTATCCTTTCTAATGGGAATTTTAATATAGGGATATGTTTAATCTTTCCTTTCTTATCTTTCGTGTTTATTATATCTACATCTCTCAAGTGTACATATTTTATATCATATTTTTTACCTCTACCACTAAAATAAGGGTTCTGAAGATATTGGCATAAACTCTTATGATAATGAAAGTCATCAGGTAAACACAACCTTCCCCTCACTATACTATTTCCTGATAAATTTGCTTTAATTATTGCTCTACGTACATTTCTTCTGTTTATTTTGATCATAACATTAAAAAACCAGACAGAGTATTTAAATCTTTCCTTACTATCTAGTGGTCAATATACCCTAAGGCATTAAATTTTGCTCACAAAACATTTATATAAAAACTCCTTTCTCTGTTAGTTATGTTCTGTGATATTGTAATACCCAATGGAAATGAAGCAGATTTCATAGAAATGGCAAAAAGGCTTGGATACAGCAGTCTTATTTTTGTATATCCCTTTATGGCCAAAAAGCAGAAAGTAGAGAATAATCTTGATGGAATGCAGGACAAGAGTGTAAAATTAATTAGGGTGTTCAGTATAGGAAATAGCAACCTGAACAATGCGCGCAAGACAGAAGGCCTGAAAATTGTCAAGGCAGGGGAAAAGAACAGGCAATTCTTTGAATCAAAAGATATTAACATCATTTATGGCCTTGAAGAGGTATCACAAAAGGATTATATTCACCATAAGGCAAGTGGAATGAACCAGGTCCTTGCAAAACTTGCGCGCAGGAATAATATTTCAGTAGCATTTTCATTTTCTATGCTTCTTAAGCGCAAAGGTATGAAAAAGTCTGCAATAATGTCAAGAATAATGCAGAATATAAAGTTGTGCAGGAAGTATAAAGTGAGTATGATAACAGCGAGCTTTGCAGACAATCCTTATAAGCTGCGCTATCCACGGGACATGATGGCATTGATGCAGTCTCTTGGCATGGAAGGCGGAGAAGCAAAAGAATCACTAAAAAGAATAAAGCTTAAAGAGTAAGTAAAAAGTCAGATGTAACGGAGCACAAGCATCTTCAAATCTTGATGAGCGTAGCTCATTAAGTCTTGAGGAACAAAGTTCCTTAAGAACTTAGAAGGCTATGCCTTCCAAGTAACTTAGAGAGCTTTGCTCTCCAAGTACTTAGGATAGGTTATCAGAAGGTTCTGCGTCCCCGAATGGGGCTGCTGAGAAATTGTTTCACAATTTCTGGCACCTCGTTCGGTTTTGCCTCAGAGGTTCCCCGCGACGAACAGGATAAGGCAAAGGATTAAGTTTTGACTGATGATGCTGATGCTCCTTGAATAGCAGACTTTTTACTTACCTTAAAGAAAAGTTTATATAACAGGATGGGTTTTTTAAGGCGTAAATGGCAGCAGATAAAGATACACAAAAACTAATAGAAACACTGCACCCATTAGAGCAGAAAGTGCTCCCTCTAATTGCTGAGCATAACAGCCTGGCAGAACTTGTTGATGTGTCAGGTCTTTCACAGATTGAGGTAATGAGGGCTTTGCAGTGGCTAGAGAATAAAGATATTGCAAAGATAAAGACTGAACCCAAAGAAAAGATAAGCCTGGATGCCAATGGAAAAGAGTATCTTGAAAAAGGGCTTCCTGAAAAAAGATTTCTTATAGCTATCAAAGACAAGCCACAGGACATGGGTAAAATAGCAGTAAAGGCAGGGCTTGATAAATCTGAATTAAACGCCTGTATCGGAATACTTAAAGGAAAAGCAGCAATCAATTTCAGGGACAATAAGATTGAGCTGACTGCGCAGGGGAAAAATATTATTGATAAAGAGAGTATTGAAGATAAATTTCTTAAAAAACTATCTAAAGGCAGTGTTGCGCTTTCCAGACTAAGTGATGAAGAGAGATTTGCTTATGATATTTTCAGGAAGAGAAAGGAAATAATAAAAACAACATTTGTAAAGGACAGGACAGCAGAGCTTACTGAACTTGGAAAAAAGCTGTCAAAGATGAAAATCAAAACTTCTGGCGCTATTGACAGACTGACACCAGATATGCTGAAGAATGGTGCATGGAAGGGCAGGAAGTTCAGGAGATATGATGTAGAGATAAATGTTCCTAAGATTTATGGAGGAAAAAAACACCAATATAATGAATTTATTAATGAAGTTAAACACATTCTTTTAAGGATGGGTTTTGTTGAAATGACAGGACCAATAATTGAAACTGAATTTTTTAATTTTGATGCATTATACCAACCACAAAATCATCCAGCAAGAACCTGGACAGCGACATATAAAATAAAAGAACCAAAATATGGTGATCTTCCTGATAAAAAGATTATTGAAGCTGTCAGTAAAACACATGAAAATGGTGGTGACTCTGGTTCAACAGGGTGGGGTTATAAATGGGATCCAAAAATAGCAATGCAGCTTATGCCCAGGGCACATGATACTGCTATATCTCCAAGATATATGGCAAAAGAAATCAAATCACCTGGAAAATATTTCAGTTTAGTAAGATGTTTTCGTCCAGATGTAATTGATGCAACACATGGTGTTGAGTTTAATCAAATGGGGGGTTTTGTTATTGGAAAAGATTTATCATTCAAACACCTCCTTGGTCTTTTAAGAGATTGTGCATTTGAATTAACAGGAGCAACAGAAGCAAGATTTTTTCCAGATTACTTCCCTTTCACAGAACCTTCAGTACAAATATCAGTAAAACATCCAAAATTCGGATGGCTGGAACTTGCAGGAGCAGGAATATTTAGACCAGAACTATGCACCCCATTAGGTATCAAAGAACCAGTGATAGCATGGGGTTTTGGACTTGATCGGCTTGCAATGTTAAAATTAGGAATAAAAGACATCCGAGACATATTTAGCCATGATTTAGATTACTTAAAAAAACAAAAAAAATATAACCGATAAAAATGCCAACAATAGAAATATCATATAAGGATTTATGCAATCTTATTGGGAAAAAAATACCAATAAAAGAACTTGAAAAAGAAGGAATCCTTTTTGTTAAGGGTGAATTTGAAGAAGTAGATGGCGATCGCATAAAACTTGAGATTGCTGATACAAATAGGCCGGACCTTTGGTCTGTTGAAGGAATTGCCAGAGAACTCAAAACAAAATATAATATTGAATCAGGAGCCATCAATTATACATCAAAAAAATCAGGATTAAAACTTACAATTGATAGAAATCTTAAAAAAATAAGGCCATTGACTGTTTGCGCAGTTATCAAGAAAATTAATATTACTGAAGAAGTACTATTCCAGATAATCCAATTACAGGAAAAAGTCTGTGAAACTTTTGGAAGAAATCGAGACCAGGCAGCAATAGGCATATATGATTATGATAAGATAACAGGCCCAATAACATATAAAGCATTTGATCCAGACAAGACCAAATTTCAACCTCTCGATTACCCCCAAGAGATTACCTTGCGCCAGATACTATCAAAACACCCTAAAGGTAAGGAATATGGTGATCTTCTTGAAGGTTTTGACAAATATCCGTTGTTTATTGATTCTGTTGGAGAAGTTTTATCAATGCCACCAGTTATCAACTCAGAACATACAGGAAAAGTCACAAAAGATACACACAATTTATTTATTGAGTGCAGTGGCCATGATATGAAATTTATTGTTCCAGCGTTAAATGTAGTTGTTTCAGCTTTAATTGATAGGGGGGGGAAACTTGAAACAGTAGAAATTGAAGACAATGGTAAAACTATAATATCCCCTGATTTTTCCCTAAAAGAAATTATAGTTTCCAAAGAATTAATAATTAAAACATTAGGAGAAACAATTACAGATAAAAAGATAATCCAACTTCTAAAAGGAGCAAGATTTGATGTAAAAGAAGAAAAAGAATCATTTAAAGTATATTATGCACCTTACAGGCAGGACATTATGCATCCAATGGATATTGTTGAAGATATATTGATTGGATATGGTTTTAATAATATTGTTCCGGAATCACCCCAAATCATAACAGAACATAGTTTGATTGGAGAAGAGCAATTTGCAAGAGACATTGCTGATATTATGGTGGGATTATCCTGTCAGGAAGTCATGTCATATGTACTGACAAATAAAGATTACTTATTTAAAAATATGGATATTGACCCTGAAACTCAAAAAATTATTGAGATAGATAATGCAGTCTCAAAAAATTGGTGTGTATTTAGAACATGGATAATCCCTCAACTTCTTGAAATATTTTCAAAGAATACCAATAGAGAATATCCTCAGCAGATATTTGAGATTGGACAAGTCGTAATTCCTGATGAAAAAGCAGAAACAAGAGCAATTAACCCTATAAGAATTGCCTGGGGTATAATTGATAAAAATTCAGATTTTACAAAAGCAAAACAAGCTCTTGACTTTTTAATGGGTTCATTAGGAGTATCTTATGAAATAATTGAAGCAGAGCATAATTCTTTTATTCCTGGTAGATGTGGAAGAGTAAAAGTAAATGGAAAAAAAATAGCATACATTGGAGAGATACACCCCCAAGTGTTAGGGAATTGGAAATTAGATTATCCTGTAGCTGCATTTGAATTGAATCTTACTGAACTTTACAAAGCAGTGAACAGATAGTTTTAATCGTTATAATGAAATACAGAAAAACATTCAGCATATCAGGGACAGTATTTACACTTATTCTTGTCTATTTTATTTATCTTGTTGCAAGGGATAAAGGATGGAAAGCGTTAAGTTTTCTTACAGGAGCTTATCTTTTTATAGTGTTAGGGTTTTTTGCTTTGGCTGTCCTGATAATACTGCTTTTGATAATAATTCCATTATTTATTCTGCGAAAGCAACCATCCGTATTTAAGAAATTTAGAGCAGGAAACAGGAAAAAGAAGCCAAAAACAGATGATGAAGTGATTGATGTTGATTTTAAGGTCAAGGAATAGCAGTGCAAAGTAACCTCTAATTTTGATTATTTTAATCAGGCAATCGAAAATATTATATACTCCATTTAGTGTATTTGTGATTATGGGAACTAATATATGCAAATTACTATTATTTTTGTCAATACTGCTCATGTTAGCATGTATTTCTTATGCTGAAGAGTTAGAGCTTCTATATGAGGGCCTGGCTCCATATGGAGAGAAATTTTCTTCAAATGGTGATATCTTTTTCATTTCCGGGCAGTCAGATCTGGAGCAGTTTGTTGTAAATCTTCCAACAGGAAATATCCTATCAATATCAGGTACAGGATGTTATTCAAAGGATGGTTTCATAGTCTGCTATAATGGAACAAAGGAACTGGATTGGGTTAATTACAGTATAGATAAGGAATACTGGAAAGCTTATATTAACATATCAAAATATAGTATGGGGGAGAGAGGGATTATAATTACGAAGTTATATGATTATGAACCACCACTTCTTATCCAGGATCCTTTTATCATAACACTAAAGCTTTTTAATAATGCGACCTCTGCAGCAAAAGGTATAATCCTTAAGGACTTACTGCCTGAGGGAATCAGAGTGACTTATGCTGACGGATGCGAATATTTTGGCCGCAACATTAGGTGGTATGGCAACTTAAACTCTGGAGTAAGCCATATCTGTACATATACAATAGAAGCGATAACAAATGTTACATATTCAACAGCAGCGACAGCAAATTATATTCTTGATGATATTGAGAAGACAGCAGTCTCAAATTTAGCAAACATTTCATTTTCAGTTCCTCTGCTTAAATTGGAGCCACATATATCCAATAATACATTAAAGGTAGGCGACATAGTATTCTATCAGATTAATATGACAAATCTGGATGAGGAACAGGATATGAGTATTAACAGGATGAGGGTCAATGTGCCTGAGAATATAATGATCCTGCAATATCATCCAAAATTTAGGGAAGAATCATACGGTTTATCTTTCAAAGGGATTCTCGACAAGAGTGAGACTCTTGACATCTGGTTTTCGGGCAGTGTTATGAGTGAAGGCAATCATTCGATAAATACAACAATAGATTATATAATAAGGGGTGTATTTACACAAACGTCTCTATCTGAACCCATATCTGTGGATTATTATGGTGATATTCCAGTTAATGTGAGCATTGACAACATCTCAAATCTGACAAATATATCTATCAATGTTTCAGATAACCTTACGTTTATAGAGAATGTATCATTGAATGATACTGCTGCAGAAGTGAATAATATTGCAGTCATTACCCCTCCTGTATCCCCTCCAATCACGCACGTAGTTCCTGAGAAAAAGGCAATATCTGGTCCTGTTATTATAGGAATTGTGATTATGTTGATTATAGTGATTGGTGTTTTTGTATTTATTAAAAAAAGAAAAGAAAGCTATTATTAAGAAATTATTCTGATTTTTCTTCTGGTTCCTTTGCCTTTTCTTGCTTTTTTGTGATTTTCTCTTTTGCAGGCTTTTTCTTATCTTTTGTCTCTTCTTTCTCCTGCTTGGATTTTCTCTGCTTTCTAGGTCTTTCTTTCTTCTCTTTTGGTTTGGTGTCTGTTATCTTTATATCCATTTCAGACTCAAAAAGCTTTTTTACTTCATCATGAGATCCTTTCTTGATTGGCAGTGTCTTGCCAGTCATTTCAAGATGTGCAATGTTGCATTTTCTTCTCCTTGTCTGACCGTCTATCATAACATAAATGCTGTCAATCTTTTCCACTATTACGCATACCAGTCCAGCATCTCTTCCAGCAATCTTTACACATACACTTCCTACTTCCATTTTTTATTCCTCCCCTCTCCCTAGAATCTAGCAGGCAATGTCGCCAAATGCCTTATGAGAGGGATTTATTTTGTTTTACTTTTGCGATTATCTGCTTGCGCATACACCCACTGCATAGCACTCCGCCAAAAGGCCGTTCCGGCCTTTTTGCAGTCTTTGGCATATTCTGCATCTTGTATGGCCTTTCCCTCGGAACTCCCTTGAGATCAGTCCCACAGCTCCCACATTTTGCTTTTGACGGCTTCCTTTTCCTGTAGTGCACTACAGTCTTTGATCCTGGAGTCTTTACAAATACTTTCCTTAAACTCCTTGACTTGAACATTCCTCTTACCATTTTTTATCTCCTTTGTATTTTATTGAGGTTAATATACCTTAACTCAGCACAAGAT
>DAOVBM010000067.1 GCA_030670545.1 Candidatus Woesearchaeota archaeon | reverse complement strand
TATTGGGGTTTAATACCCTTCACTTCAGTGCGAAATTTTGGATTCCAAAAATTTGATAATCTATAATGCAAATCCGTAATACCCCACCATTTATGGTGGGGATAGGATTTGTTATCAATAAATTGTCAAATTTTTGTTATTGTACTATTCATCCTATATTTATGATACTCCTTATTGACTGCGGAAGCTTATATCTGAAAAATATAGAAAATGTTCTGGATTCCCTAAAAATTGATTATCAAAAATTTTCAATAGAAAATCTCAACAATATCAATATCAATGATTTCTCTGCTGTTATCATAAGCGGCTCTCCTATCATGCTGGCAGAACCATGTAAAAACCATTATATAAAACAATTTGATTTTCTAAGGCATTTGGATATTCCTGTGTTGGGTATATGCTTTGGCCATCAGATGATTGGTGTGTTATTCAGTGCTGAGATAAGTGTTGGCAGGAGAATCAAAGGCATGCAGAAGATTGAGATAATCAAAGATGATGAGCTATTCAAGGGCATTAAGCACAACTCTCAATTTTTGGATCACCATACCGAATATATAAGCCTGCCAGAGGATTTTATCTTATTGGCTAAATCCTCAACATGTGAGGTAGAAGCTATGAAACACAAGAATAAAAAGATATACGGTGTGCAGTTCCATCCAGAGGTTTCTGGGAAAGATGGTATGAGGTTAATTAGGAATTTTGCAGGCTTATTGATTGAGAAAAAATGAATAGAAAAATTATCAATTATCAAAGTGGCTTGCATAAGTGAATCAGGTCTTAAAAGGATTCAATATATCTGAGCATATTGCAGCAAGAGTTAATCCTGTAATAGGCGATTTTGATGAAGTGTTTGTAGTGATAGAAAGAGTTTGAGAGCAATTCCGAAAATCTTCCGGATTTCTTCCAATAAGACATATAAAGAATATAGAAATAGTGCCAAGATATGAAAGAAATAATACCAAAGGATTACAATAAAATATTAAGCAATATCATAAATCACATTGAGCAATCAAAACTAAGAGCATTCTCTGAAGTCAACAAATCCCTTCTTTTGGCTTACTGGGCTATTGGCAGAGAACTCAACGAAAACTCATCTTATGGAAAATCAGTAGTAGAATATTTATCAAGAGATTTGAGATTGAAATATCCTGCTGTTAAGGGATATTCTCAAAGAAACCTCTGGAATATGAAGAAATTTTATGAAGCCTATCACAAACTGCAGCCACTGGTTGCAGATTTGATTTTTAAGATTTCATGGTCTAATCATTTACTTATTCTGACTAAAACTCATTCCGACGAGGAGAAACAATTCTACTTAAAGATGTGTATTAATGAAAGATGGAGCAAGAGGGAACTTCTTCGCCAATTGGATTCCTCTTTATTTGAGAGGTATATGCTTACAGATAAGCCTGAAAAAGTGATATCCTTAGTCCCCCAACATGACCCCAAGGATTTAGCAAAACATCTCAAAGATGAATATGTATTAGAATTTGTGGATAAGGAAAAAGAGTATTCAGAACAAGAACTCGAGAACACAATCTTGGCTAACCTAAGGGATTTCTTTTTGGAATTTGGAAGATCCTTTACTTTCATGGGCTCGCAGTATGTGATTGATATAGGTGGAAAAGAAAACAGAATTGATTTGCTATTTTTTCATAGAGAATTGAAATGCTTAATCGCTGTTGACTTAAAGATAGGAGATTTCAAAGCAGCTTATGTTGGCCAGATGCAGAAATATCTTGCAGCATTGGATGAAAAAGTAAGGCGTAAAGATGAGAAAGAGAGTATTGGAATGATATTATGCAAATCAAAGAATCATGAGGAAGTCAGGTTTGCTCTTGCTAGAACATTATCTCCTATTAAAGTAGCGACATATAAGACTAAATTGCCTGCCAAGGAGTTGATACTCAAAAGATTGGAAGAATTTCCGCTTAAGCAAGAGAAATTAGGATTATGAAAGAAGATTTAATTACTAAACTTATATCACTTCTCATCAAACTTCCCCCACAATAGGCAATAAGCCACCATCACAGCACCCACACTGACTGCGCTGTCTGCGATATTAAAAGCAGGCCAGAATGAAAAGCTGATAAAGTCAGTAACATAGCCAAATACTACCCTGTCTATAATATTGCCTATCGCTCCTCCCAGCACAAGGGCAAGCGACACATCAGCAAGAAAGCTCTTTTTCACAGAACCTATAAGCCATATGATAAATATTATAGCGATTATATTGATGGATATGACAAAAGATATATGATCCCTGAGCATTCCGAATCCTACTCCTGTATTCTTGATAAATGTGATATAGAAAATGTTCTTGATTACAGCAATGTATGGGTCGCAATTCCTTATAATTGCCTTCAGCAATTGGTCTATGATTATAAGCCCGCTGCATATAAGTATTACAGCAGCTGCCCTGTTATTGCTTATCCTATAACTTACCATCCTTCCTGTCTCTCCCCTTCATAAGCCTTTTTTTCTATGTTGGCGATTCTCTGGCTCATATTTTCAAGCTGCGCCTTTACAGTGTCAAGCTTGCTGGAGATTATCTGCAGGTCTTTGCTGAGCATATCAGGTGTTATGCTGACAGGAGATTGCTGCTGGACTGGCTGGAATGCTTCTGGCCTTTCAGACGACGCAGCTCCAAAACTCGGCTCTTCAGGGTGCTCAATCCCCTGTATTGGCGGCGCAGCGCCGAAAGTAGGTTCTTTTTCTTTTGGCAGGCCAAGCTCGTCTGTTGGCTCTAATCCCTTAAACTTAGACTCTTCTCCAAACATAGGTGCTTCCTCACCAAGCATTCCCAGATCCGGCTCCTCTTTTTTCCAAAACATCAGCTTTTCAAACATCATTATCCCCCTCTTTTCCAGAATAGTATCTTAAGGATAAAATCAATTATCCTGTCAACCAGCGGCCTTTTTTCTTTTACTTCTTCCTCCAGTTTCTCTTCTGCAATTGTGATTATTTCTTCTTCCTCTGCAGGCGCTTTTTCAATAATGCTTACACCTGCCTGTTCAGATGCTGTAAGGTAATTCCAGCTGCCGTCGTAATAATACATCCTTGCCTGTCCTAAATCATATTCTCCTGTATTGTCAAATGATATGTTATATCTTATTGTCTTGATATCATGGGTGCCTATATCCTGCAGCTTCCATTCCTTTCCATAATCCCATATAGTTATGTTTGAGGCAAATCCTATGCCTATATTCTCTACAGACAATATTACATCCAGTGTCTGGTTAGTTAACACTTTCTGGTTTGATATATCTTTACTTATGATAAGCATAGGGCTGTTTATACTCTGGTTTTCTATGTTTATTGTTTTCTTCTTGCCTGGCTTGCTGAATTCATTGCCTTCCTTATCTTTGTAGAATAATATGATAGGCTCAAGAGTAAACTTTCCTTCTCTCTTTGCCCTTGCTTTATAGGTATCCTTTATGTTCCATATTTCATCCTCATCAAGCCTTGCTGCTGTTATAGGAGCATACTCGGACACAAGATCAAAATATTTTTGGAGAGGAAGATTGAACCATATATCAAATGCTGATTTCTCGTCCTTGTTTGTTATCTTGTAATCTATGCCAAATATTTCTCCAATAAATACTTCGCTGTCTGTTATCTTCTCCTCTATCCTGAGGTCTATTCTTCTTGGATTTATAATGACGCACTTCTCTTTTGAGATGATATATTCTGATGAGCCGCTTATATAGTTGACAGTTGTATTAAAGCACTTTTTTGTCTTGTTCCTTACTTCAGGTGCAATAAGAATATACCTGTATGCATCTATCTTTGTTTTTTCTTTTATATCTACTCTTTGCGATGTTACCCCGCTCTTTAATATGAAACCTGTTATATTGTCTGAAACTGTAACATTATATACTGGTGTAGGTCTTTTATTCTCAATCTGCACAGTCACAGAGAATTCCTTTCCTGAGTCCACAGAGCTATCACTTAGTTTCTGGCTGATAATCATATCTTTTATTGATTCAACTTTGATTTCTTTTTCTAATGTCTCGCTGAACTTCTCCCCAAATTCAGTTCTCCAGCTGAGGTTGATGTAAAAAGGAAATCGCTTATCTCTTGTTACATGAGGAATATTGAATTCTATAACATCCAAAAGCTTTGATCCTGATACGACAAGGTCATCTACCCTAAACACTAAGGGTCCTGCAAATATTTCTGAATCCAGGATGATATCTATATTCTCCAGCTTTACTTTAGTGCTTGGGTTAGTGACCCTTATTTTCATTATCTCTTTTTTATTGGCTTCTGTCTGATACTCATCTTCCAGATATTCTGTTCTGGTATAATATCTTGTTCCAGGATCCCGCTTTTCAAAAGCTACCTGTACTTTAGGAGATACATTGATGATTTCTATAGTATCCTTGATAATGTCTGTGCTATAGCGATTATTCTCTGATTCAAATTCTGATGATACGTAGATGCTTGGATGGCCTGACAGCTCTGCTCTCATGCTCAAAACAAAGAATTTTCTGTAATCATTAATCCATCCACTCCAAGTGTATATATCTGGTGATATCCTTTCAATACCTATTGAGCCTGTTGTTTTGTTCTGTGTGCGGTTATAGGATGCTTTTATATTTGATTCAGATACCTTCCCAAAGTGTTTTGGGATTATTATCTCAAGATTGTTTATCTTAATTGGCTTGTTGTCATCAGGGTTATATTTATTGTTTGTCAGTTCTATTATCACCTTCAGGCTGTCCCCTGTGATGATCTCATCAAGCTCGCTTCCCTTAATCTCCCTGAAGCCTGCTGCGCCTTCTTTCTTTGTATAATCCTTGCCTGATTCTATCAGGTCATCTGTGTCTCCTGCAAAATAATTATAGTCAACCAGCTTTGTCCTGATACTGAGGATGTGGTCAACAGTCACATGCACAGTATTTGTGGTTATTTCCTCACTTGTCCTTAAGGTATTATACTTAAGAACAGCAGCCAGCACCCTGTCAAATTTTTCCTTTGGCCTTATATAATAGCTGAACTGCTCTGTTTCACCTGCATCAAGCGCTGAGTCTCTCCATACTGCTGAGTTCCTTTCTATATAACAGTTTTCGCATTCAGTTATCTCAAAATTCTCAAGGTTGTCTTCATAATGGAGATTATATGCTGCAGATGCGCCGTTGTTAGATATATTAACGTCTACCCTTACAGGCTCAGTCACAATTATATCAGTCGCATTGAACTTCCTTATTATGTCTATATCAGGCTCTAGTGAATAAAGGATAAGATAAGCCCTGAACACTCTTTTCGTCATGTCATACTCATTCTTATCATAACATGCCTTTATAGTATTATTTGTGCCCTTAAGTATTTCGCATGACCCTTTATCGAGATTTTTGTAATAGCTGTCATATCTCAGCCTTATGCTGTCAACATCCTCTGCCCAGCTGTAGCTGAAGACAATATCATTCGCAACTATAGTATCTCCAGCATATTCCCATCCTGAGAATATACTATTTTCAGAAGCTGATAAGGCTGCAGGGGATAACATTACCAATACAATGAATGCGGCGAGGATATGCTTTCTCATTTTTATATCTTCTGTAATATTTTATCAATAACTCCTGTAGGTATGCGCTTGATAAACTTGGTTGTTTTCATCTCAGGATATATTACTATTTCGCCCTCTTTATATGCTTTTATTATTGCAATAGGCTTTTCTAATGTTCTCATCTGCTCTTCTGGCTTTATTTCTTCAGGACTGAATATAAGAATTTTATAATGACCTTCTACAATATCATCTTTTGTCATGTTGTTGTATCTCGCCAGCTCTTCAAGATCTATCTCCTCGAGACCACCGCCTGGCATGTATATCCGCCCTGCGACATAAGTGCCATTGGCTTCAATAAGTATGATGCTTGTGTCTGTATTCAGGTGATCCTTAACATCCTTAATATCAGATATTATGACAAAACTGAATATAACAAGAATAATCATTGCTGCTGAGACTGCCAAGAGAACAATCTTTAGCAGTATCCTTAGGACCTTAAAAGCAAGAAAGAACAAAAATATGCTGAGTATAAATATTCCAGCAAGTATCACATACATATATATCATATTACACCTCTTTTAACTATAATTATATTAAAAGATATATAAAGCTTTTCTTTGGGAGGCTGCGTAGAAATGCTCCGAAACATATATAACCCAGTAAGCCCAAGATAGGGCTTAGTGGGGGTGAACATTCGAGGTGTTCACCAAATGAAAAAGAAAAAGACGTTTTTAATAAAGTTTGCGGAAAAGATCCTCTCTGCA
>DAOVBM010000013.1 GCA_030670545.1 Candidatus Woesearchaeota archaeon | reverse complement strand
TCAGCATGGACATAAGCGACTTCCTTGAGTTTCAATGCAGCCTCACGCGCAATAGGATAAGAAGGTCCTTTTCCAAGCACGAATATATCATTCTTTTCATAAAGCTCTTCTGCAAGCCCTTTTGCAATTCCCTCATTGACCTTTATTGTCTTAGCTATCTTCGCAGGAATCTCATCAAGGTTGATGCTGTATCCAATCTCTCCTGCAATTGCAAGCAGCAGTATGAGCTGGTTTGTGAATGCTTTTGTTGATGCCACACTGATCTCCTGTCCTGCCTGTATCTCAAGCGAGACATCACTGTGCCTCTGGATAGTTGAATAAGGAACATTGACCACAGATACAACCTTTGCCCCTTTTTTCTTCGCATCCTTTATCACAGTCACAACATCCATTGTCTCACCACTCTGACTCAGCGCTATTATCAGAGTGTCATTATCAACATGATAAAAAGTATCGAATTCAGAAGCGATTATCGCATGAACTCTGTACCCCATCGATCCTAAAAGATGCGCCCCTACAAGAGATGCATGGTAGCTTGTCCCGCATGCGACAAACACGATTCTCCCTGCTTTTCTAACCATTGCTGCGGCTTTCTTGAGATTCCCTATCTGGAAAGTGCCAAGGCCCTGTATCAACCTCTTTGATGTCTCTGGCTGCTCTTTTATCTCCTTTATCATGAAATGAGGAAACTCTTCTTTTGTCTCCTCTTCAGCGCTCCATTCAAACTTTGTGATATCTTTCTCAACCCTATCTCCATTTCTGTCATAGAAAGCATATCTCCCAGGCTCAACAACAGCATATTCATAGTCATCAAAGAATATCGATTTATCAGTCATATTGCTGAATGCATATATGTCTGATGCAAGAATCATCCTGCCATTGCATATTCCAAGGCAAAGAGGTGAATCTTTTTTGAAAGCGTAGATCTTATCATTACCTTTCAGGACAAGCAGTACAGCAAAAGTGCCTTTTGCGTCATTGAAAAATTTATGGATTGCCTGCTCAATGCTCCTGCCCTGCGCAATCTGCATGTCAAAGTAATGAGGGATTATCTCGCTATCAGTATCTGATACAAAATGATATCCTGCATCCTGCAGCTCTTTCTTCATCTCTGTGAAATTTTCTATAATGCCATTGTGCACTGCAAATATTGTCTTCTTCTTATTAAAATGTGGATGGGAATTTGTCCTTGTTATCTTCCCGTGAGTGCCCCATCTTGTATGGCTTATCGCTGTTGTAAAGTCAACATCCTCCATATTATCAATAAATTCTGTTATCTTTCCTGTATCCTTTTCAATAATACCTTCTGATGTTGCAAAACCGCAGGAGTCATACCCCCTATACTCAAGCTTTTTCAGGCAGGAGAGAACGCTGTTTTTTACAGAACCCCTGTTTTTCTTTGTTATTCCTATTATCCCGCACATATCTAATCACCTTTATGAGAACAGCAGAACAAAAAGCTTATATATAAGTATTATTAAATAATTTATAATAGTACTAAAATAATTTTTTTAGGGGTTAAAATGAGGGTAATTGAGAAGAAGAAAGGGGAGATATACTCGCTTCCAGGGAAAGAGATGAAGCTGAAACAGCTCAAGGCAGTCAGTTCAGAGCTTGCTCTCAGGATAGCAGAGGAGATTGCTGAAAAGCCTGCATACCCAATGCAGCTTGCAAAAAAGCTCAAGGTGCATGAGCAGAAGATATACTATCACATACGAAAGCTGGAAAAAGCAGGGCTGATAGAAGTAGCAAAAAAAGAGGCTATACAGGGGGCACAGGCAGTATACTACAAGGCTGTGCAGCCAGCCCTTGTCTTAAAGCTTAAGCAGTTTGAGATAACGCAGAATATAATTGATATCGAGAAAGAGCCGATACAGTTCCTAAAGCCTTTTGTAGAGGACGGAAAGCTTAACGCGACAATCATACTAGGCAGCCCTGACCCACACGGCCCTGAGAAAGCAAGAAGCAGAGACGGATATTATGCAGTTGACCTTGCATTGTTCCTTGGCAGCTTCCTTAGCTTTGTTCCTGACCTGAATGTAAAGCTTGATACAGAAGTGAGGACAGAAGACCTTGACAACAATCTCATAATTGTTGGAGGGCCGGTCATCAACACAATCACTGGAAGAATAAACTCAAAGATGCCTATCAGCTTTGATAAGGAAAAGAACTGGGCTATTACCTCAAAGATTTCAGGAAAAGCGTATCATTCAGACGAAACTGGGATTATTGTAAAGATGCAGAATCCTTTCAACAGAAAGAAAAAGGTTCTTGTGATTGCAGGAAAAAGGTATGCAGGAACAAAAGCAGTGATGATCGCTTTCATCAAGCATTTCAAGGAGATAATAGAAGGAAATAAATTTGATAATAAAATAAAAGCAAAAGTTGTTGAGGGAATTGACATTGATTCTGATGGGATTGTGGATGAGATTGATATACTGGAATGATTGATTAGTTTGATCTTTTTTCATATAGTCCATAATAATATCATTATCCAATATATTCATCGTTTCAACTGTATTCTAATAACTTCTTTGCTTGCGAACACCATTGTGTTCGCGACGGCCACTAGCTTTGCAAATGAAAAGAAAGTATTAGGGGTTGATTTGAACTATGCTTCAAATTGTTTTAAGAATCCAAACTCCTCAAGTACATCATCAATATCTTTACTTCCTTCTGAGGTGTTGATAACAATGACATTATGACCTTTCTCTTTTGCCTCATTTCTGCAGATGTCAAATATCTCTGCATCAAGGTTCTCCCTAACTTTTGCCTTAGAATATCCTCTTTTCTCAAGCCTTTGCTTAAGCTCTTTGAGTTCGCATTTTGTGACAATGCAAAGTTCAACATAGGATTTAGGCAGGTGATGCGAGAGATGGGAGTCTATGACCAGCTTTTGATCTGAATCTTTTATCATCTGCTTTAATATCCTGTTCAGTTTGTCTGTATCTACTATATCACACTTCATTTTATCATCATATCCTTCAGAAAGATTGTGGGTCCTTATGAGAGAATTTACATCAATGTATTTCAGATTTAGCTTATTTGCTATAGCTTTAGCTACTGTTGTCTTGCCTGTTGCAGGAGTGCCAGTTACAACTATCGCCTTGTTCATCTAATAATCAGAATTCAGGAGCGTATAAATAATTATTGGAAAAATTAGCTTGCTGAACTATTCAGATATTGATTCTCTTATCACAACCTTTTGCAGGGTCAGGAATCTTATCCTCAATAACTGCTGGCTGGTACTGGCTCTCAATTACAGAACTATTTGCTACAGACTCAACAGGATAAATCCTATTCAAAGCTGTATAGCTTAACACTCCTGCAACAAATAATATAGTTGCAGCTGCTGCAACCTTCTTAAATAATCCACCAAATATACTTTTATGAGGAATTAGTTCAGAAGTCCTGTCAAAATATTGACTCTGTCCCTTCAGCTCTTTCTCTCGCCTGATTCTGGCGACATCCTCAAGAGTTATATACTTAAAGCCATTGCCTTTCCTGGTCCTAAGATGAGCATTGATCACTTCAAGCTTTAACCCGTCTTTATCTACATATTCATCAATCGTTTTTGTAGTGGAATTATTAACATATTCTGATTTCCTAAGATAATCAAGCTTCAGCATATTCTCTGATTTCGCAAAAACTCTTTTTGACTTTCTCATCACTTTCTGCTTATTCTTAATCTTTCTTTTGTCATCATTCACCCATTCCCCAAACACCTGAGAAAGCTCTGTAAGGGCATATCTTGTGTCATCCCCAGCATCAATATTATTTACTATATCTGACAGGCATTCAGTCCTGTAAGCAAGAGATTTTCCCCTGTAAGAAGCAGTCTTCACAAAATGGTCAATCAGATGATTGTCAACTTTGTAGTTCTTTTTTAATCTGCTGGATATTGAAGAAAGATATAAGCTTAGTTGGGTAGGCTTATATTCCCTGTCCGGATTGTATATAATGGGTTTCATCTTAACAGCACCTAAAACGATTAAAAGAAATAAAAAAACAAAAAATCAAATAATCCTTATCTGTCTTACTTTAACCTTTCTTACAGCGTCGTCTGTCAGGGATATCCTGATATCATAGAGCCCGGCATCTGCATATTCTGGAATTTCAAGCTCAATCTCTGTAGACATATCTTTTCCAGGTCTTAGCCTGAATGGACCTAATGAACTCCATATAGCTAAGTCAGGCACAGCAGCAGTTACCTTAAGATTATCCAGCTTCATATCTCTCACGTTCTCGAAGTTTATGGATATCCTAATCGTATCCCCTGGGTTAATGTCGCCATTGTATGCATTCAGTTTGTATATATTCAGGCTGCTTGTAGTCCACCTGAAGTCTCCTCCATTAGTCTCATATACCCTGATAATCACAGCTCCGGTTCCAGTCTGGCCATTACTGTCCAATACAGTCAAAGTAGCAGTGTAAGTTCCAGGTTCTGTATAAATATTTGTAGCGTTTTCAGCTGTTATTGGTGTGTTTCCATCCCCAAAATTCCATACATAGCCTACAACTGTAGCGCTTGTATTTATCGAACTGGTGAAATTTACTTCCATTGGAGCATAGCCTGTTGAAGGCTGCGCATTTATAGTAACCATTGGTGATGGGGGCGGAAGCACAGTTATTATGAACAGCTGTGTAGCTGTGTATGTTCCGTCTGAAACATCTACGGTTACAGCATTACTTCCTACATGGGTTATGTTTGGAAGCCATTGGATAAGTCCTGTTGAGCTGTTTATGGTCATTCCAGATGGATATGTTGTAAGGCTGTATGTAAGCGTATCATTATCTGGGTCGTATGCTGCAACATCATAAGTATAAGCAACATCTGCCTGCGCATCTATGATTGGTGAGGATGTTATTATTGGAGCATCTGTAACAGAGCCTACAGTTACAGTGAATATATCTGTTCCTGTAAATGTTCCGTCACTTACTTCTACTGTAACATCACATGCGCCATTCCAATCCTGTACAGGCTGTATGTCTATGTTAAGGTCTGTTCCCAATGAGACTCCGCAGTTTGCATCTGATACTCCTATTATACTGTACTGAAGCAGGTTGCTTGGTGTCTCTGCATCTGAAGCATAATCTGGAAGATGCACTGCATCGAACAGCTGAGTATCTTCATCTATTGAAATATCTGGTATTCCTGAGATTACAGGCGCTTGATTCACATCATCAACATATACTGTCATTGTATCTGAATCTGATGCTCCCTGAGGATCATAAACTATAAATGTTATATCCTCTGAACCAATAAACCCTACAGGTGCTGTGAATGTCACAACATGGCCTGCTCCTATTGATACTCCTATACTCGAGTTTCCGGTGAATACCCATACAAGCTCTGAGTCAGCGCTTTCTGAATCTATTACATGATCATCAAGATCTATATCTGAGTTTGCAGTTCCTTCATCCATATAAACATTAGGTATTGCAGTTATTACAGGTTGCCTGTTAATCTGAGTCATAGTCAACATCACATCCATGCTGACATCGACAATCTGCACTGAACCGGTTACAGTCTGGTATTCTCCATGTGTTATTGTGTATGAATATGTACCTGCATCCAGTCCTGTGAAAGTGATTTCTCCGTTTGCATCAGTATCTCCTGACTGCGTGCCTATATCCACATGCGCGCCTTCAATAATTCCAGCGCCTAATGAATCAGCGAGATGGAATCTAAGATTATATGTTGGTATATCAGCTACATATATCCTTTCATGCAATGTTTCTACAGGATTATTAAGCCCTGCGCACAGTCCGCTGTTTGCAAAACCGGATACTGATATATTGTACCATCCTGATGCAGCTGGCTGCCAGTTGAAATTATATTGTGCTGGAGTTGAATCATCAGGGTTTACAGCAAGTGTTGTTGATGTGCTATGCACAATTGCTCCTGAATCATTCACAACCAAATATGTAACAGCAGTGCCTACAGGCGTCTTTACATAGCTGTTATCAGCATAGTTGCTTATCTTTGTATAGTTTATTCCCAGGTTATGGTTTACTTCTGGGTAAGGATCATCTGTCGCAAGACTGTTCAATATTGTATAACATTCATTCTGAGGCCTTGCAGGATATACTGTGAAATCCTTTGAAGATTCTGAATCTTCTGATGCTGCGCACTGGTTGTCAATGACCTGTGTCATGACAGTTGAGGTATATGTATCTGTAATAGTTGGTGTCCAGGTGAACTGCACAGCCCTGCTTGTATCCATATAAAGTGGATTTCCGTTTGCAGCAGTAAGATCTATAATCTGCTGGTGAACTATTATCCCATTGCTGTCTCTTATTATTAGGATTACTCTTGTATCTGCAGAATAGTATTCATCTTTATATTCCGGAGGAACATATCCTATCCCTGTAAATGTTTCATGGAAAGCGCTGTATGTAGTTGCATCAAGGCTTGAATCCATGTTTATTATCAATGGTTCGTTTGCATAGACATCATTTGTAACTGAGAATGTGTCTATTGTTGAATGGCATACATCTTTCTGGCTAAAATAGATATTATAATCTACATCATGATGCGCATCATCCCCATATGTGTGCCATGTTGCATGGCCTTCCATAGGAAGCATGCCTTCTGCAAAATAATATACTGCATATCCATATGGTGTTGCCAATGAACTAGGATAGATTATTGTAAGCTCCCCATTAGTTGTTGTATTACCATCAGGAAAAGAGCCGCTGAACTTGCCTACTGAATAGCATCCGTTGTCAAGGCAGTCATATGCTTCAGCAACAACATTATTCTCATTGAAATGATAATGTATATCTGCATAAGCGCTTGCATTGAATGCCATAATGACAATCAATAGTCCAATTATGATTGATAGTTTGTTCATTTTGCTTTCACCATGTTACTGATAATTAAGTTTAGTTAGTTCCTGGAGCGACTATCTCTCCGCCACCAATTCCTGAACCATCTTTTCTATCTGAGATTATTCCTGAGTCTGTATTCGCATCCAGCGCAAATAAGTACCAAGCCATAGCGGAAAGAAACTCACCCCACTGCCTGGTTGGTGTATTCTCAATCACCATCATATCTTCCAGGCAATTCTCATTCCCACCTGCTTTTGGTACTATATATGAATCTGTGTTAAAATTATTGGCTAACATCCATCCTTTGGTTCCCTCTTTCTTTGAGTCTATTGAATGCACACGCTGTGAAGCATCTCCTCCAGGGAAAGTATTAGCTGCCAGGTCTGTTACACCATATACTGTATTGAAGATTGTATCGCTTACAACTCTTCCTGGCTTGACGCATCCGATTGTTGCATCTGGTATTGTCTGGACAGTGTTCAAAGCTGCAAATGTTACTCCTTTAGCTGTATCCAGCACAGGGTCTGCAACACCGCAGAATACTCCATCTCCAATAATCTTTGTTAATGGATGGAAGATCTTGCCAAAAATACCTTTTTTTGAAAAACCATCATCTGCTTTTGAGAATTTCTGATTAGTTCTATCACCAGTCAGTTCCAGATCATATTCAGGGATCAATCCCCATGTAATTCCATTAGCAATCTTTCCAGGAAGTTCGACTAGTCCTTCAATAAGATCCAAGAATCCAGAACCTGCATTCTGAAGATTTTTACCTGCATTATCAAAGTTTTCAGCAACTCTCCCGTTTATTGTATTCCTGTCATATTCTGAAAGCTTGCCGTCAAGACCCCTCTCAATCTTTATTCCTGGAGCAGTTGTTTCTGCCTGCTCTCTTAGATATCTCATAAGCTGGTTCTGTCCGTCAAATCCAAATCCTAACTGGTTTTCTTCCATCTTCTCAGATAATTGTGATGGAACCATCAATGTCTGGCCAAGCCTGACATCTTCCAGTTTATTTATAAATGGCTTATTATAATTAAGTATACGCCTGACAAGGCTGTCATCCTCTATCTTGTATGCCTTATTCCTGTCTTTTAATTCAATATCTAATGATTTAATATTTTTATCTGTAACAACATAAAGCCCAAAATCCTTTGATACAGCACCCTTGCTCCAGCCGCTATCTTTGCTTTCCTTAACAGCAGAAGATCCTCTTGGTTTTAATTCAGACAGGCCGTTATGTCTTAGCACTTCATTTATTGCACCAGAATATACTTTTATCTCCTGTCCAGGATAAACAAGATTTGGATTTTTGATATTATTATCCTTTGCAACCTTATTAACTATACCGTCTGGGCAGAACAAATTATGCAGATTTATGTGCGCTCCTTTTTGTACAGCTCTTAATACAGCATGCCCTAGTGTATCATATCTGGTTTTGAGTGGTTTCTTAATAGTAACAGGAACATATCCCTGATTTTCTGTTGGCCTATATCCTGAATTAATTTGTTTTTGAGTTCCAACGTTCTTTGCAGTTCCATAAATATCTTCAGAATTTATTTTAATTATTTGGCCTTCACTAATGCCTTTAGCGCTTTTTAAGCCATTATATTTCAGAACCTTGTTGACAAGACCATTATTCCCATAAAGGTTTTTGCTTATTGGTTCGGATTCAGCAGGCTTGTTATCTAAGATTACTTGAGATATTGTATCATTTTTTTGCATTTCGTACGTGATAACATCTTGAGATATTGTATCATTTTTATGCCCTTTGTGCATGATAACATCAGTTGAGGCATTCACAGGAAATTTTTTAGGATGCTGCTTTTTGAAATTTTCTCCAGCCAAAGATTCCTGCTCAATACTCCAATTAGCAGGCCCATTAGCATATGCAAGATTAGGGGTCATGCTATGAACCAAACCGAATGCAATACCTCCTAATATACCTAATTTTAGCCCTTTATATCCTGAATTTATTCTCTGCAAAAATCCTGAATCTGACTGGTAAATTCTATCATTATCCTTATATGCATTATTCATTTTGACACCTCATTGTGACATTACTCTATAGTGATGAGAGTTAAGAATCAAGTCAAGCTTATAAACCTTTTCATTTTGTTACCATTACTAAGTAAATAATAGGGTGAATAAGGGTATTTCTTGTTACTTGACGAAAAATATATAAACAACCCCACCCATAACAATGATAAGAGGTAAAAATGGCTGAAAAAAATATCAGGGGTCCTAATGTGTTTGAGAGGATGCTTCTGGTCATAGGAATAGTTGTAGTGATTGTGGGCTATGGCATTATACACAAGCTCATCCTTATCAACAATACGCTGACATGGGATGTAGTCATATCCATCTTCCTCTGGTTTATAATCATAATACTCATCGTAATTACAGCAGTTGCAGAGAATGTAAAAGAGGAGATAAGGACAATCATAGAAAAAGAAACAAAGAAGATAAGAATCATGAGAAAAGGAAAATAAAGCAGTAATCATAGCGTATTCTATAGAGATAAAAAAGCGAAAGGTTTAAAAAGGGTAGTGTGCTATTCTCCACCCATATGTTGTGTGTTACATATATTCTACATACTATATATTGTGTATTATGCATAACAAAAACGAAATCTTTAAATACTGATTATATACCTGTATTTTGTATGCAAGATTAACCAAACACACAACATATTGTGTTTGGTGCTTGAAAAAGAGCTAAATCCTTGCTTATTTTGGAGAACTAAACATGAAATGCCCTTATTGCGCAAGCATCGAGACAAAAGTAATAGACAAGAGAGAATCAGAAGACTGGGAAGTGACCAGAAGAAGGAGAGAATGCCTCAAATGTTCTAAACGCTTTACAACTTATGAAAGAGTTAATTCTGTGGATCTCATAATAATAAAAAGAAACAAAGACAGGGAGAATTTCAGCAGTGAAAAGCTAAAGGTAGGGATAATGAAGGCCTGCGAAAAAAGGCCAGTAAGTGTGGAAGCAATTGAAAAGATGACCGAAAAGATAGAATCCAAATTGAGAAAGATGGAAGGCACAGAGATAGAGAGCAAAGTAATAGGGGAGATGACCATGGAGATGCTCAAAAAAACAGATGAGGTAGCCTATGTCAGGTTTGCGTCAGTGTACAGGCAGTTCAAGAATCCAAAAGAATTCATGGAAGAGATAAAAAATCTTCAATAAAAAATCCCAATTGCAGCAGAGCTGCGGGGTATTTTTTAAGCTTCAGAATTAGGTCAAAAGTCACAGCAGAGCTGTGGGGTATGAGACCCAATTTGAACAATCATAATTTTCAAAAAAAAGAGGCGGCAGATGATGAACAAAGAGAAAATCGCATACATAAAGAAACGAGATGGAAAGATAGTTGAGTTTAGCATATCAAAAATTAGTCATGTTATATTTCTTGCAGCGCAGGCAGTAGGCGGGAAAGATAAAAAGCTTGCAGAAGAACTGGCATCAGATGTCAATCAAGATCTTAGCAGGAAATTTGGCAAAAACGTGCCTACAATAGAGGATGTGCAGGATACAGTAGAGAAGATCCTTATAGAAAAAGGCCATGCAAAAACCGCAAAGGCATTCATTCTATACAGGGAAAAGCGTGCAAAGATAAGGGCAAAGCTGAAGGTCATAAAAAAGAAAAGGGCAAAATCTGACACAACTGACAAGAATCTCCTTGTAGAGGCTTCTTCTAAAGATATGATAGAGGAATTTGACAAGAGAAGAATAGCAGAAGCTCTTGAAAAAGAGGCTGAACTTTCTCCAGCATTGGCATCAAAGATCGCATCGCGTGTAGAAGACAAGATAATCAATTCAGGAATAAGCTATCTCTCCACGTCGCTCATGAGAGAGCTTGTCACAAATGAGATGTTTGAAAGAGGGCTTAACATCAATCTCGAGAAGCAAAAGCTTATAGGAATGCCAATGTATGACCTTGATGAATTGATAGTCTCAAAGAACAATGAAAACAGCAATATTGTCTATAATAATCCTGAAGCAGTTAATCTTGCTATAGCAGAGAACATACTCAAACAATATGCATTGAAAAAGATATTCTCAAAAGAGATATCTGAAGCGCACATGAGGGCAGCAATACACTTGCATGACCTGGGTTATCCAATCAGGGTATATTGCTCTGCGCATTCGCTTGAATATATAAAGAAATTTGGGTTAAAACTCAACAATCTTTCAACATCATCATCTCCTGCGCATCATGCTGGCACCCTGACAGGCCATCTGAACACATTCCTTGCGTCAATGCAGGCTTATTACGCAGGAGCATTAGGCATAGGCTATATCAATATATTCTATGCGCCATACACTATAGGTATGCCTGATCAGAAACTCAAGCAGGAGATGCAGTATCTTATATTCTCATGCAGCCAGAACGCATTCTCGCGAGGAGGCCAGACATTGTTCATTGACTTCAACGTGCACCTGGGAGTGCCAGAGTATATGAAAAAAGTTCCAGCAATTGGAGCAAAGGGAAAATATATGCTCAAGAATGAGGATGGCTCTATAGAGCGGCTTGATGAAGTGCCAAGGGATGATGAAGGGAATCTTGCTCAGCCCCATACAGGAAGGATTCTTACTTACGCAGATTTTGAAGAAGAAACGCAGAGGGTAGCAAAGATGATGATGTCTGTATGGAGAGAGGGTGACAGCGAGGGTAAAGTATTTCCATTTCCAAAGCTTGACCTCCACTTAACTGAGAAGAGCTTCACTGACCCAAAGGAGATTGAACTGCTGAAATACTCATGCCTGATCGCTTCAGAGAACGGCTCACCTTATTTTGTATTTGACAGGGATGAAGTTACATTGTCTGCTTGCTGCAGGCTAAGGACACAGATAAAGGACAACTACATGCTCCAGCATCCTGAAAGCATGCGTTTCTGCGGTTTCCAAAACGTATCAATAAATCTTCCCCAGTGCGCATATAGAGGAGGAAAGGGAGATGTTGAGGCAGCAATAAAAGAAGTGGAAAGTATAATGGAAATTGCTGCAAAAGCGCATGTGCAGAAAAAGGAATTCATCCAGACACTTATGGATACTCCTGGCAGGCCGCTTTGGCAGGTAGGCATGAAATCTGCTGATGGAAAGCCTTACATAGAGCTTGACAAAGCCACATATATACTAGGCATTGTAGGACTTAATGAATGCGTACAGTACATAACAGGCAAGCAGCTCCATGAGACTGATGAGGCATATAAGTCAGGAATAAAGATAATATCCGCCATGTACCTTAAGATAAAGGAACTCAATAAAAAATATGGCCTCAAGTTCACTCTCGAAGAGACCCCTGGAGAAAGCACATCACTCAGGTTTGCAAAAGTCGACTCAAAAGAATTTCCCGAAAGCAAGGATTACATAAGAGGGGATATTGAAAAAGGGGAAATATATTATACAAATAGCATCCACCTTGCACCTGATGCTGATGTGGATATAATTGAAAGGATAGAAAAGCAGGGAAGATTCAACACACTCATAGAATCAGGCGCAATCACCCATGTATTCATAGGTGAACACAAACCTGATCCTGAATCAGTATTCAAGCTGGTAAAGAGAACATGGAATAGTACACAGTCTGCGCAGATATGCATAAGCCCTGAATTCACGATATGCAATGACTGCCATAAGATAACAAGAGGATACAGGAGATGAACAGTATCCTGATAAATTGTAGATGTTAAATAATAAAAAACAGAAAAGGTGATTTCAATGGAGGAAAAACAAGCCAGATGCGCCCACTGCGGATCGACAGATGTATATGGAATGACAAGAGTAGTAGGATATTTTTCCAGAATAGATAACTGGAACAAGAGCAAAAAAGCAGAATTGAAAGACAGGCAGAAAGGAAATTATAAGTTCTGATTATGCAAGAAATATAAATCATAAAGTGACTAAAGAGGTGCAACATAAATGAATCTTAAGATATTTACAAAGGATAACTGCCCGAACTGCCCTCCAGCAAAGGCAATAGCAGAAAATCTTGAAAAGGAAGGCTTTAGCATAAGCTATTATGACCTCGGTTCTTTGGATGGGCTAAGCGAAGCAGTGTACCATGATATCATGTCAACACCTTCAATGGTAATTGTTGACGATAATAACAATGAAGTGCACAGCTGGAGAGGAGATGTTCCATCAATTGGTGATGTCAAGGAAAAACTTAAAAGTTGAACTTGATGAAAAATAATGGAGAGCATAAACATAAAAGGAATACAGAAAACATCAATGATAGATTACCCTGGGAACATAGTTTCCACTGTCTTTCTTTCGGGATGCAATTTTAGATGCCCATTCTGCCACAATCCAGAACTTGTCCTTGATGAAATAAAAGAGGATGTAGATGTCAATGAATTTCTCTCATTTCTTGAATCTAAAAAAGGCTGGTTGGATGGCATATGCATAACAGGTGGAGAACCTACCCTGGATCCAGGACTTAAAGATTTCATGAGCAAAGTCAAGCATCTGGGCATGAAGATAAAGCTTGATACTAATGGCACAGCCCCTGATATACTCCAGGACCTTATTAATGAAGGCCTTGTGGACAAGATAGCAATGGATATCAAAGCATCTCTTGAAAATTATGAGTCAACCACAAAAACAAAAGTTGATATCATTAAAATAAAACAAAGCATAGAAATTCTCAAGTCAGGAAAAGTGGATTATGAGTTCAGGACAACTATTGTCCCTGGCCATTTTGATGAAGCAGAAGCGCATGCAATAGGAAAGCTGCTTAAAGGCGCAAAAAAATACTGCCTGCAGCAGTTCAGGAATTCAGACAAGGTTCTTGATAAGGAATACCAGGATAAAGAGCCATACCTCACAGAAGAGCTGAAGAAGTTTGGCAGTATACTTAAAGGCTATGTTGAAAAAGTTGAGATTAGAGGCATAGATTAGGATGATAATAGGCATTACAGGCACGCTTGGAGCAGGGAAAGATGAAGCTGCAAAGTTTTTCATGAAACAGGGATTCTGTTACCATTCATGTTCTGATATCATAAGGAATGAGTGCAAAAAAAAAGGCATTCCTCTGGATAGGGATAACCTCATAAAAATGGGAAATGATTTAAGGGAAAAATATGGTCATGAGATACTTGCAAAGATAATTATTGAAAGAAGGATTGCATCAAATGAAAAAGATACGCTGGTAGTAAGCATAAGAAATCCAGGTGAAGTTGAAGAACTGAGAAAACAAAAGGATTTTGTGATGATAGCTATTGATGCACCAATAGACATAAGATATACAAGGATAAAATCAAGGCAGCGTCCAGAAGATCACATCAGTTTCAAAAAATTCAAGGAACAGGAAGACAGAGAACGCACAGGAGACAAAAATATGCAGCAGCTCAACAAAATAATTGAGATGGCTGACTTTAAGATAATGAATGAAGGAACATTATTGGATATGCAGTATAAGCTTGAAGATCTGCTTGATTATGTAAAGCAAAAGAATAATAAGCAGAAATTGAATTCATAAAAATCAAGAGGCTAAAACAGGCAATATCCCTGCTTGATTAAGCAAGAAAAAAAAGAGGTTCAAGATGGCAGATGATAAAAAGAAGATAAAAGATAAGCCAGAAGAAAAAGCTCCAAAAAAAGAAAGAGCCATAACAAAAGATATGAAGCTGGGAGAAGTGATAAAGAAATACCCTTCATCAGCTGCAGTTATGCTTGAATACGGGCTTCACTGCATTGGGTGCCATGTCGCAGAATGGGAAAGCTTAGAGGAAGGATGCAAAGCGCACGGCATAACAAAAGAAGATATGGAAAAGATGCTGGACGAACTCAACTCATCCGCAGTTATTGAAGGAAAGATTGTCTTTGATGAGAAAGAAGCTATTGAAGAGACAAGGGAAGAGAAGATGGAAGAAAGTAAAAAAGGATTTTTCAAAAGGCTTAATATATGAACAGAGCAGTGATATCCAATGAAAGATAACAAAGACTTCAGGAAAAAAGCCCTCGAATACAACAAAAAAGGAAAGATAAGCATAAGCCTGAGAAGGAAAATAGATAATAAAGATGACTTAAGCCTTGCTTACACTCCTGGTGTCTCAGAAGCATGCAAAGAGATAGTCAAGGATAGTGAAGCAGCTTATGAATATACCTCAAAATGGAATTCTGTTGCTATCCTAACTGATGGGAGCGCTGTTCTTGGACTGGGAGATCTAGGGCCATTGGCAAGCATTCCTGTAATGGAAGGAAAAGCAGCGCTTTTTAAGAGATTCTCAGGCATAGATGCATGGCCTGTTGCTCTTGACAATGTAAGGACAGGTGGAAGGCATGGAAAGACAGACATAGAAAAATTTGTAGAAATAGCTATTGCAATAGCTCCGCAGTACGGCGGAATCAATATTGAAGATGTAGCTGGACCAGCGTGTTTTGAGATTGAAGAAAGGCTGAAAAAAGAGCTGGATATCCCAGTATTCCATGACGATCAGCATGGCACAGCAATTGTTGTTCTGGCAGCACTCAAAAATTATCTCCTCATTACAGGAAAAAAGATTGAAAGCATAAAGATTGTGATCATTGGAGCAGGCGCAGCAGGACTGAGTATAGCTAACCTACTGAAACAGTCTGGCACCAGGCATATATTGGTCTGCGACAGCAAGGGAGTCATACATACAGGGAGAGATGACATCAACACATGGAAGCAAAGGGTTGCAGCAGAGACTGATGCAAGGACACCCATTGATGCCTTTGCCAACGCTGACGTGTTCATAGGAGTATCAATGCCTGGGACAGTCACAAAAGAGATGATAAGATCAATGAACAGCAATCCGGCTGTCTTTCCTATGGCAAATCCTGTCCCAGAGATATTGCCAGAGGAGGTCAGAGAATGCAGGGATGATGCTATAATCGCTACAGGGAGGTCAGATTATCCAAACCAGGTAAATAATGTGCTTGTCTTCCCATTCATATTCAGAGGGGCGCTTGATTCAAGGGCAGGAGATATAAACAATGAGATGAAACTTGCAGCAGCAGATGCTATCGCAGAACTTGCAAGACAGGAAGTTCCAAAACAAGTGCTTGAGTCGTATGGGCTTGACAAACTTGAATTCGGACAAGATTATATAATCCCCAAACCATTTGACCCACGGCTTCTTGCAAAAGTATCTTCTGCAATAGCAAAAGCTGCGATTGATTCGGGAATTGCAGGGAAAAAGATTGATATTGAAGAATATGAAAAACAGCTAACTCTATGATTAAGTATTCAAAGATATCCCATATATTTATAAATGAATCCAGACTTCTCCACAATAAGGAAAGATGTGGGCGATTGCTTGCCTGAATTTCCAGGAATATTAAAACAGAAGAATAATGGAGGCTATGAATATGGGAATGTATAAGTATATAAGGGATCTTTGGAAGCAGCCAAAGACAAACCTAGGAGAATTATGGCAAAACAGGCTTGTGGAATGGAGAAAGCAGCCAGTAACCATAAGGATTCTAAGACCAACAAGGATTGACAGAGCTCGTTCTTTGGGTTATAAGGCAAAGCAAGGATTTATTGTTGTAAGGCAGAAAGTTATGAAGGGCGGCCATACAAGAAGTTTTAGAAAGAAGGGAAAGCGTCCAAAAAGAAGCGGAACAAGGATGAATCTCGATATGAATTATCAGAAGATAGCAGAAGGAAGGACAAACAAAAGATTCTCAAACTGCGAAGTGCTTAACTCATACTATGTTGCACATGACGGTAAATATGTATGGTATGAAGTGATACTGATAGACAGGGCGCATCCTCAGATACAGGCAGACACTATGCTAAGGAATCTTGCTGCAAAAAGGGGAAGAGTCTCAAGAGGATTGACCTCTGCAGGAAGAAAGTCAAGAGGATTGAGGAAAAAAGGCAAGGGAGCTGAAAAACTAAGACCTTCAAGGACTGCTGTTATAAAGAAAAGGCTTTCAACTCAGAAGAAATGATTTCTTATTTTTTTCTTATTATAATTTTTGAGGGAATTTTTTCATCAAACCATTTTTATTTTTTTCAAGTCCTTGACCAACTGTTCAAGGCATTGATCCATTTGGTTCTTGCTTTTTGTTCCTGTGCAAACTATTTTCCCATTTAAGAATAATAGGAAGCTTGCATGAAATGGATTTTTCATTTTGTACACTAATCCTGGAAATTGTTCTGGCTCATATTCTGTATTCTTAAGCTTCATTGCAAGTACATTTAAATTAAGATTAAATCCTAATTCGCCAGAACCAACCAAATTTTGGATTTTAAGCACTGGTTCTATAGTTATTTTAACATTCACCTTTTTAAGAGAATCAACAATCTGGTGGATAGATTTTCTTGCAGAATCAATATCTTTCGCGCCGGTACAGACAATCTTACCTGATCTGAACAACAAAGCTGATGTTTTAGGCTCTTTTATTCTCATGACCAAACCTGGAAATTGTTCAGGATTATACTCTATATTGGGTAAAGCGCAGGTAATATCCTCTAGATGTAATTTATGATGTAAGTCAGTTGTAACAACAAGATTTACTATTTTTAGATTTGCCATATTATCTCCCCCAAAGGTATATTTCACTAGAAATCCCTACTAACGATAAATGTTTCGGTTTTATGTATGTATTACCTCACTTTGAGATTTAGTTTTTTTTTGTAAATTCGAGTTTATTAATCTGAGTTTTAAATAGTTTAAGTTGAATTTGCAGTATTAATTGCGTATGTAGAAAGTCAGATGCAAAGGAGCACAAGCATCTTCAAAACTTAGGATGGGGTATTAGAAGGCTCTGCTCCCCCGTAAGGGACAACCCCCAGCGACGAGCAGGATAAGGAAAAGGATTAAGTTTTGACTGATGATGCTGGTGCTCCTTGAATAGCAGACTTTTTACATACTTAATTGCGAAAAATATATAACATACATCAATTATATTCAGATTATGGACTATATAGCAAGCATTGGATTCATGGCAGGCGCGTTGGCAACTGTCTCATTCCTGCCGCAGGTCATCCATACATGGAAGACAAAGAAAACGAATGACATATCACTCGGCATGTATCTCTTATTTTGCAGTGGGGTCCTGATGTGGCTGGTTTATGGCTTCCTCATTCAAGATAAGCCGGTTATTGCTGCTAATTCTATAACACTAATCCTTGCTTTGACTATTTTATTTCTTAAATTAAGATATAGCTGATATTGAATTAGAAATCAAAAACCCAATCGCCGCAAGCGGAGGGGTATATTTTTATAAATCAAAGCACCTTCTTCAGAGCATCAATAGCAACCTCTACCTGGTGGTTATCAGGCTCTGATGTTGTTATCTTCTGCACAAGCAGCCCAGGCATTATAATTAGCTTCAATAAAGGATTTTTCTCGTATCTCGCGCTGAGCCTCAGTATCTCATAGCTTATCCCTGCAATGACAGGTATAAACAGGATTCTCAAAGGAAATAACACAGCTTTCTGGACCCAGAAGCCAAAGCCAGAGAATCCCTGAAATAACAGCATGACAACAGGAGGTATTAGAGCAAAGACAAATATGCTTATGAACAGCACAATCATTATGAAGCTGGTCCCGCATCGGGGATGCACTGTGCTATGTTTATTCACATTCTCAATAGTAAGCTCCTCCTTATGCTCATAGCAGTTCACTGACTTGTGCTCTGCTCCATGATACTGGAAAAGCCTCTTTATGTCTTTAAGAAATGATATTGAGACCAGATATATAAAAAATACAGCTATTTTTATTATTCCGTCAACAAGATTAAATAATATTGGATTAGCAATCTCTTTTATGCCTATTATATGCGTAAGGAGATATGGCAGCACAACAAAGAATGCTATTGCAAATCCAAAAGATACAAGCAAGAGCAGAACAATCTCTTTTGTGCCGAATTCCTCTTCATCCTCTTCTTCCTCAAGAACCTGATTTGATGACCAGATAAGAGCCTTGATGCCAGTTACAAGCATCTCGATAAGATTATATATCCCCCTCACGAAAAACATCCTGCGATATAACTTTCCAGACGCAGGCAGCTTTTCTTTCTTTGAAACAATAGACCCGTCTCCTTTCCTGACAGAGACGCTTATGCCTTTGGGACCTTTCATCATCACTCCTTCAATGACTGCCTGCCCTCCAACAAGAATCTTTTTTTCTTTTTCCATCTTCTATCTTGTACAGATAAGGTGATATAAATAGTTTTAGTAAACATATTGAGAGTTTTGAAGAACCCATCAATTTGTTCAAAACTATGATAGATTACTTTGATTAGTCCATCAAAAATGGGGTTAATCAAAGTCCTCTACTATAAGATACTATAAATAAAATAAAGGATTAGGCTTATTTCTTTACTCTTTTTCTTTTCTCTTTCTTCATCCTTTTACGCTGCCACTTCCATCTCATCTGTCTCTTTTTCTTCCAACGTCTTGAACTTCTTTTCATTTTTCTTTTCTTCAGAAAACCTTTGTTTTCTTACTTTAACCTCCATAATAATATTTTTCAAATCATAAACTATTAATGCCCCCGCCGGGATTGTCACCAGCTCTTTCGCCAGCTGGCAAACGAAGTGAGTTGTCTTGCTGCGCAAGCCAAGCCCACTCAAGCTATTAATTAATGCCCCCGCCGGGATTCGAACCCGAGTCCTCGGATATTTTCGGCGAAGTCAGAAACTTTAGGAATCTCTGATTCCTCGCCACGAAAATCCGAGATGATTGGCCGGACTACACCACAGGGGCAGTATCCTATTAGGGATTCCAATTTGGTTTATAAACGTTTTCTTTTTAAGTGTATTATAAGTCATATATCCAGTAAGAAATCGTTTTTGCCATGTGGTTTTTTAGAATAATACCTCTTTGCATGCTCGACAATCAAAGCATGATATTCCTGAAATACAATCAGGTCTTTCTCAAGATTCGTTTCGAAAACCTGTTTAATATCATCATAATCCATTTTCTTGCCAATTAATCCTAATTTCAGGAAAAACCTCTGTGTATATGCATCAATTACAAAGGTTGGAACTTTATATGCATAAAGAAGTATTGAATCCGCAGTCTCAGGTCCTATGCCCCAAATTCCCAATAGTTCTTCACGCAAAGGGGTTCTACCATTAAGGGAGATAAAAAAGGCTGTAAAAAGCTTTATTTTCTTGGATTTTTGGTTATAATAACCAGCAGGCTTGATGAGTTCCCTGAGCTTTCCATCACTGAGTCTTTTCAAATGTTCAGGTTCAAGAGCCCTTCTTTTCTTGAGATTGATCAATGCTTTCTCTACATTAGGCCAGCCAGTGTTCTGCGTAAGTATCGCTCCGATGCATACCTCAAATATTTCACTGCCTGTCTTTGGAAAGCTGTAATCTCCAGGATGGTATCCAGATATACATCCAGTCTTTGTGGGGTTGCAGCCTTTGTGGCTGATAAGAGGCCACCACCCTTGCTTGCCGTATCTTTTCAATAGAATCCTGTATATGCTGAATATTCTGTTCATTTTGTGTTTAATCTCCTGTTTTATCTCCAGAATAAGAAGACATGATAATTTTTGGGAACGGATTATATATATGCTCTTTGTATCCAGGATATATTCTATGCGTTTTTATCATATCTCCAAATTCCTCTTTCATTTCTTTAATTGATGTATGGAGAGAATTCATCGAATCTGTGACAATGTATATCATAAGATCCATTGTCCCAAGGGTCTTTACAGCTCTTATTATATGCTTATGCCTTGATATAAATTCTATGAATCTTCTCTCTGTCTGCTTATCCATTGTCTGGACCTGTATTGTAAAATTGTTCCAGTGGTAGCCCAGTTTTGTAAGATTGAGAATTGATGTAAATAAGAGTATGATTCCTGCATCCTTCATATTCTTTATCCTGTATGAAACTGCATCAGGAGACAGGCCAATCTTCCTGCCAATCTTGTAGGTAGATATCCTTGCATCAGTAGAGAGTATTTCCAGTATCTTGAGGTTAGTCTTGTCAACCTCAGTTTGTTTCTCTATCTTTTTCATCACAAGCGGCTCCCTGAATCTACTGTAAAAATGATAAGGAAGGTGTACTGAATGATAATTTTCAATAATCAGCATCTTTTTCTTATTCTGGATAATATCTGAGAAATTGTTCATTATCTCTGTTATTATCCTGTCATATTCCTGAACGTCCTTTGCAATCATCACAAATTCGAGATCCCATCTCGCGCTATATTCTATGATATCCCTTGTGTTTGGATGACTCTTAAGATGATCAATCAGCTCTTTCTGACGCCCTTTATTCCCCCCTCCTAGTAAAAAGAATGTATGATATTTATTGAACCCAAGGTTATTGAGATGATAAAGCGGGCTAAAGCATAAGATTATGCCATCCCTCTGAAGCTTTTTTATCCTGTAATCCACAGCATCCCTTGAAAGCCTTACAGCTTTTGCTATTTTTGTGAGTGGCATCCTGCAGTCTTCTAATAGAAAAGAGATTATTCTCCTGTCCTTCATATCCAGCTTAGCTGGCTGAATACTTACAGATTCATCTATTCTGCCGCAAATATGAGATGCCATCTTATAATACTGACAATGAAAACGCCTTTTTAAACCTTTCTAAAATCTTCCAAGATTTATACGGTTTTAATGTCTCAGGGATACAAGGTATTAGGCATATCCTGAAAAACTAAAAGGAATATTCTTATATGAACAAATACCACCAATATACCATAGGAATATGGGGGTATGAAAAAATGAAAAGATTAAGAATATATGAAGATGAGGATAAGCTAGTATTCTATGACATTGACAAGCTGGAAGAGATGTCTGATAATGATGAATTGAGCGTGGAAGAATCAGGATTTATGAAAGGATACCTTGATGCAGGATATATATAAATATTGAGAGTTTTGAATAACACCAAGAAATCGCAGGTCTGGCAATACAAGATTTAATAAATAAATAATTATTCAGTCAGAAGGACGGCATTTATAACTCCTTCCTGCCCTGGCCTTGAAGTGACTACAGCCTTTCCTGCTTCAGTCTCCATAACAGTTCCTTTTGTGATGACATTCCTTCTTACCAGGTTCCTGTTAGCAGGGTTTCCAATGATATTAAGAATCTTTACTTTCCTGTACTTCTTGCTTTTCTTATCAAGCAGATTTGCAATATTCTCCTGGAGGAGCTTTTCCTTGCTGCTTCCGCCTTTTGTCCTTACGCTCTTGAGCTTCCTGTCTGCAAGTTTAGTAAGGGTTGGAATATTTCCCTGCTGGGAAAGTCTCTTTGCCTCAGACTTGATATACCTTGATCCGCTTACCTTTCTTTTAGATCTTTTCTGATTTACTACCATTTTGTATTAGGGAGTATAGGACGATTTTTAAATGTTTTGTTTTGGCTTAATCAAAAAGTGGGCCTGCAAAGATTATCATGTGATGCGTAGCCGCCTCACACACCCACTGTACAATCACTCACGCTGTTCGTAATTGGACTAAAAAAGAAAGGAAAAGTGGGCCCGCGGAGATTCGAACTCCGGACCACTCGATTATCAGTCGAGCACTCTAATGCCCTCGACCTTTCCTATACACGCGTATAGGGAGTGGACGATCCAGACTAAGCTACGGGCCCAATTTAAACGCCTCCGGGGGGACTCGAACCCGCGACCCCAAGATTAACAGTCTTGTGCTCTACCTGCTGAGCTACGGAGGCAAGTAGGATATAGTGTTTAATAGTTGATTTATAAACATTTCGTTGAGAACTTATTTAATAGTATACGAAGAACTGATTGATTTGATTGCTGTTGTGTTTATCCTCTCGCCATCTTCATCTACATAATAATATTTTACCATGTAATTAAATTTAGGATCACGCCATATGCTCCTTGGTGAAGGAAGGTCATATCTTTTTGTATATTTTTCCCAAGGCATGAGTAACATAATCTGGGGAGTGGTATAATAAGGGTTTGATTTTCTGTTATTTACAAGGTTCTCATCCTTATCGAATTCGTCCCAAAGATATATCTCAGCAATCATATAGTTTTCATCATCCTCAATATTACAGTATGATAAAGTGAATGACTCCACAATGCCTGCTTTATTTTCATTCTCTTCGGTCGTTTCTGTATCAAAGCTTACAACCTTAAAATCTGCAGATGTGCATTCTTCATTTTCTTCCTCTGTAGCCTGCGCCTCTGTCTCATTGACCTGCGCAACAGTGTTATTCTCCTCATCTTCTACTGTAACAGTTTCAACAGTCTCGATTTCTGCTTCAGCAGATATATTTTCCAGGGATACCACTTCTGCTTCAGTCGGAATCTTTGCAAAGAATGTTCCGCTGAATATTTTGTCAAGATAGCCTTTATCCTCTGGAGTGGTGTCATAATACTTATTAGCATAATGGGCTGTAGAAAAGATGAGCATGATTATTATAAGCCCAAATACCAGCCTTTCGATTCTTCTGGGTGTAATCCTTACTACAAAAGTGTCCATTATCTTTCACTGCTTTAAACTTCTATTTAAACTTTTGGGATTTTTACAAGAAATATTAGACTTGCAAAGATTTAAATATAAGGGAAAGTTACAAAAAAACAGATAAAATGGGAGAAGATGACAAAGATATCAGAATAACATACGAGACTTTATACGAGCTTCTGAGAAGGGAAAAGAATAGGGGAGATATTCAGGAGCTGGATGCAGATTTTATAGATTCTGTAAAATCATATCTTGTTGAAAAGAGAAGCATGCTTTATAAGAACAAAGACCAACAGATGCTATTTTCTGAAGAGGAACAAAAAAAGACGCTTCAGCAAATCACAAATATAATAATAATCCTGCGCGAGCTTTATGATCGCAGGGAGAAGAAGATAATAAACCTTGCAATAAACAAGTCAAAGACTGATTCTGACATAATAGATACATCCAAGCTTTTAGAAGAAGAGGTTGAGATGTATTCAATGTTTGTGGATGCGCTGAATCTCTACAGAGCAAAGATATTGCATAATATGATTGACGAAAACATGGCAAAGGATATGCTTTCCAAAGTTAATATAGATAACATGAGCTCAGAGGATAAGAAAAAAAGTCCGCCTGATGACAGCAAGCCAGGTGAGACAGGAGAAATCAAATCCAAGGGAGAAGAAGATGCTTCATCTACTGAAAGTCCTGCTGCAGAGCCTGCATCCAGCACAGGCGCTGATAAGGATATTATCAAAGTCAAATTCCTTTCAGAAGTCCAAAAGTTCATAGACCCTGACCTCAAGGTGTATGGCCCCTTTAATCCAGGAGACACAGCAGAAGTGCCTGTAGTAATAGCTGATGTCCTGCTGAATAAAGGAAAAGCCGAGGTTGAATAATTTCTCATAATTCAAATATTATCTAACAATTTCTTTTAAGAATCATGAAAATAGCCCCACGCGGATTCCCACCAGCTCTTTCGCCAGCTGGCAAACGAAGTGGGTTGTCTTGCTTCACAAGCCCAGCCCACATAATAATCCTTAAGCCCCACAATAAGAATAATAAAATAGCCCCACGCGGAT
>DAOVBM010000020.1 GCA_030670545.1 Candidatus Woesearchaeota archaeon | reverse complement strand
CCCATTGTTGGGTTAATGAGATAAATAATTTTTCTCAAGATAAAGGTATTTCAGTTTATACCATTAATAAGCTTAAAGGGAATCTTGATATAATAAATATTATTAAGGAAATAAATCCTGATTTAATAGTTGTAGGGGGTTATAATCATATAATCCCTAGAGAAATTTTTGAGATCCCTAAACTGAATAGTATTAACATTCATCCCTCAATGCTTCCTAAATATAGGGGTCAGCATGTAATTAATTGGAGTTTGATCAATGGTGAGGCAAAGACAGGCATCACCTTGCATTTTCTTGAAGAGACTCTCGATTCTGGTCCAATCATCATGCAAAAAGAGGTTTTAATTAATGAAAGTGAGGATGCTCTTAGTCTTTCAAAAAAGCTTTTCTATGAAGGATCTGTTTTACTAGAAAAGAGTTTAAAACATTTTGAAAAAGGAGATACAAAAGCAGTAAAGCAGAATCATTCAAAAGCGACATATTATTCTGCAAGGAAGCCAGAACAAGGGAAAATAAATTGGAGTGAAAATACAGAGAAGATAAGAAACTTAATCAGAGCACTAGTAAGGCCTTGGCCAGGAGCATATTGTTTTTATGATAATAACCCCCACAAAAAGGTCATATTTTGGAAATGTGGTATTGTTAGGGATAAATATGCATATAAATATGATACAAAGATTTATGAAAAAAACAAAGCTGTTATCTTTAAAAAAGACAAAAATATACTTTACTTGCTTACACCTGATAAAAATATTTTAGAAATTACTGATTATTCTCTTGAAGGACATTTTAAGGTAAATGAAGGTGGTCTTTTATATTAATTCAAAATGTTTGTGGTGGTTGAATAATATGCAAAATATTGGAAAAACAGATCCTGAAGTCGTAGCAATAATAACCTCTGAATTGAATAGGGAGAATAACAATTTAGATATGATCGCTTCTGAAAATTATGTTAGCAAATCTGTTTTGGAAGCTTCAGGATCTATATTAACTAATAAATATGCTGAAGGTTATCCTAAGAAAAGATATTATCAAGGTGTAGGATTAATTGATAAAATTGAATTATTGGCTATAAAAAGGGCAAAAGCTCTTTTTAATGCGGAACATGTGAATGTCCAGCCAAATTCAGGTTCTCCTGCGAATATAGCTGTTTATAACGCATTTATTGGCGCAAATGATAGGATATTAGGTATGAGTCTAAATCAAGGGGGTCATTTGACTCACGGCTCTCCAGTAAATCTGTCTGGAAAATTATATGATTTTGTAGAATACTGTGTCGATAAGGATACAGAAGTTCTAAATATGGATGAAGTTAGGAGGATTGCTCAAAAAACAAAACCTAAATTGATTATCAGTGGTTATACTGCTTATCCTAGGATAATAAATTTCAAAGAATTTCATGAAATTGCAAAGGAAGTAGGAGCTTATTCGATGGCAGATATATCACATATAGCTGGATTGATTGTTGGGGGAGCCCATCCTTCTCCATTACCATTTACAGATTTTGTAACTACCACCACCCATAAAACGTTAAGAGGTCCTAGGGGTGCCATAATAATGTGCAAAGAAAAATTCGCAAGTGCTATAGATAAGTCTGTATTCCCTGGATTGCAAGGAGGGCCACATGAGCATATAATTGCTGCAAAAGCAGTAGCGTTTAAAGAAGCCATGCAGCAAGAATTTAAAGATTACGCACATCAAATTATTGCGAATGCAAAAACATTAGCAGAAACTCTTATGGAAAGAGGCATAAAATTAGTTTCTAATGGCACTGACAATCACCTTATACTTATAGATTTAATTAAGACCCAATCAGTTGGCAGGACGGGGATGGGCAAACAGATAGCAACTAGTTTAGAGGAAGTTGGGATTGTAACAAATGCAAATACGATTCCTTTTGATCCATCTACCCCCTTTAAACCTTCAGGTATAAGGTTGGGTACTCCTATTCTTACTACCCGGGGCATGAAAGAAAGCGAAATGAAGGAGATTGGGGTATTAATTGCTAAAACTATAAACAACCCTTTTGATAAGATAATTAAAGAAAAGATAAAAGTTAGAATTGCTGAATTATGCAAACAATTTCCGATTAATTAGGATGATAAATATTGGTTAAAATGAGTTATCAGATTTTAGATGGAAAAAAATTAGCTGATAAAATTTTATCAGGATGTCGGCATAAAATAAAACAGGAGAATATAAAAGTCAATCTCGCTGTGATTCTTGTTGGAGATAATCCCGTTTCTAAACAATATATCAAGATAAAGAAGCAACGGTGTGAAGAGATGGGAATTAATCTTGACTTAATAACATTTGTTGAGGATATATCAGAAGGGGAATTAATTAAAAAAATATATGAGCTAAATAATAGTAAGACGACAGGAATTATGGTTCAACTTCCATTACCTAATGGACTTAATACTAATAAGATAATTAATACTATTCTTGTTGAAAAAGATGTTGATGGTCTCACAGCAGCAGCTATGGAAAAATTGGAGAATGGTGATGAAAGCATTGTTTGCTGTACTCCAAAAGGTATAATAAGACTATTGGAACAAAATAATATTGATTTGAATCACAAAAAAATAGTTATTGTGGGACATGGTAATCTAGTTGGAAAACCTTTATCTTTAATGTTAAAAAATAGAAAATTGAAATTCACTATTTGTGATGAAAAAACAAAAAACCTTAAAAGTAAGACAAAAAAAGCAGACATTTTGATTAGTGCAACAGGTGTTCCACATTTAATTAAAAGTGATTATATAAAAAAAGGGGTTATTATTGTTGATGCGGGAACAGCAAAATTAAATAATAAGATATTAGGCGATGTCGATTTTGATGATGTAAAGAATAAAACTTCTTTTATCACTCCAGTCCCAGGGGGGGTAGGACCTATTACTATAGCAATGTTAATAGAAAATATCGTGGATATGGGCTCAAAAAAGATTTAATGAGTATAATTTATCTTACTTAAAATCGATAGTGGGGTAGCGACTTTTGATTGCAAAATTGAATATGCAGTATTATTATATGTTATATCAATGCTGATTCTCTTTGATTTTTTGAATATTAGAGATAATCACTTTTTTAATTGACTCTGCACTATGGGTTCTTACTACATAATTATATAATCTGTTTACATATTGCTTCTTAAACTTATTATTTTCTAATATCTTAAACACTTTTTTTTCACACTGATCTAAAGGTAAGTTAAGTTCATATAAATCCAAGGTAACCATTGGTGCGCCGCAATCCATTGCTTCAAGTTCCACGAGACTAAGCATGCCAAGTGTTTCATTGAATTGACCTAGTATTAGGTCTGCAGATCTATACATAGTTGCAAGCCTTTCTTTATCCATTCTTTTATGCCAAATATATATCTCTTTATCTTTAAGCCTCATCTTCAATTCAGGAGTCAATGGCCCTCCCTGAAACCCATAATCAATAAGGTGGAGGCATGCTTTTGGGTACTTCTTTTTAATTTTCTTAAAAAGATTAATTGCAAAAATGGGGTTTTTAAACACATGAAGCCTTGTTGGTAAAAATATAGCCGGGTTGCCTTGAAGTTTGATTTTTTTTCCGTAAGGGTTAAATACATCCATATTGATAGGATTTGGAAGCCACATCGCATCTTGACGTATCTTTTTGGCATGTTCCAGCATATTAGGTGTAGAGACATAATAGATATCAAACTCTTTGATTTTTTTCTTTATCTTTTTTGTTAAAAGAGATTTCAAGATTTTACTCATTATTTTATTAGGGAGTGGAAGCTCTTTGATTGTCTGTTCAAAATTTAGTCCAACATGAAAACCATGACTTTCAGCTATCCAAATCTGATTTCCCCTTTTTTTCTTGCTTGGAATATTTAAAAAATTTTCCCAATTATTGACATGAACTACATCAAATTCTTTTATTTTTCCTTGTTTTTGCCATTTTCTAAACAACAAATAATTTGTAATAAAATCAAATCTTCCTGGTTTAGGAAACAAAAATTTAAAGGCATAATCTGGAATATGTTTCTCAAAAGAATTGAATAAAAATCTAAATCCATTCATTAAATATTTTTTTTCTCTCATTTTAAGCTTACAAATAATTCTCTTAATTTTGATTTTATAGTATCATAATCACATCTTTCTTTGACTATTCTTCTGTTGATTGCTGCATGTTTTTTTACCAACTCTGGATCATTGAGATATCTAATTATATTGCTTGCCAGAGTTTTATAGTCATCAGGATTACAAAATAAGGCACTGTTCTTGAAGACTGATGTAAATGACCCGATATTTGATAGGCACAATGGAAGCCCTGCTGATGCAAATTCATAGGCAACAAGGCATTGGCCTTCATGGTGTGAGGGTATCACTCCAAGGTTAGATATTTGAATAAAAGGGACAATTTGCTTGGGAGGTAAAGCTCCTAGAGGGATTATATTATCTGAAATATCAAGCTTTTTTGCAAATTCATTAATCCTTAACCCTCCTTCAAGTTGGAGTTGATCTAATCCAATAATTATTAATTTTATTTTATTATCATTCTTATTGGCGTATTTTAATGCTTTTAAAAGATTATAAGGATTCTTGAATTTTCTTATATTTCCTAAGTATAATATTAATTTGTCATCTTTTTTTATTTTATGTTTCTCTTTAAGCTTAGTAAGGTCTTTTCTTTTTTTAGAGAAATATTGATAATCAATAGCTAAAGGTATATACTTTATCTTTTCTTTTTTTATACCTCTGTGGATTAATTCTTCTTTTTCAAATGGGTTTGATACTTTTATTAGATTGAATCTCTTAATAAAAAACTGGAATATCAATCTTTTCAAAATCCCTTCAGGCAAATTACTCTGGTGAGACATAAAAACAGTTTTTTTGCAAATAAGCCCTACAATAAAAGAGGAAAGTATCCGGTCATTTGCAAAGACTACTGCACCATTTCTGTTCTTGAGAAGATAAATAAGATATTTAATACAGTTTCTGATTACCACCACTCTTACTTTCTTGTCCAGATGCTCTTCCATTTGGGCAATAGCTGATTTGCTTATTGTCCTTTTTGGATTAAATATTACATATTCAATTATATCAAAATCATTAATTACGCTATTTGCAGGGTGCGCCATGTAATCTTCACTGTACAATCGGGTATAAGCACGCGCATAATCTGGAACAATCTCAATGAATTTATTAGTTTGTTTCATTTTCTGTGATTATTTTGAGGATTTTATCCCTTTAAAAGTTATATTGCAGGGTTGGATGAAATGTATTTTTATGTATTCTAAATGCTGTATTTCATCCTGTTACTAACAGCAATATGATGTTCAATCTTTTGTTCAGGCAGTATAATCTTTTTGTTGATATATACAACTTTGTAATCTTTAATAATTCTTCTTAAACTTTGTTCTCTTAAGAAATTAAGTATCCCCCACAAAATGAAATGCACAATAATGTTCTTTGGTTTTTTGCCACTTCTTAATTCAGCATTATAACTGCTCATGGCCCAGCCCATTTGATCTCGATAAAGGTAAAATACTTCTTTTATTTTAATGTGTTTTTTCCATGTCTTTAGCGGCAATGAGAATTTATGAGTATTTATGATAATGGAATAACCTTTTTTCTTAGCTCTTTCAATTACCCAATTGTATTTTTCATCTTTTGAGTTGAATTTTTGTTTAAAATAATCTCCCCAAAATGAGCATTCTTTCATATTTTTGTTGCAACTGCATATCATGTTTGTATCCTCATCCGCATATTTATTATTCCCAAAATCCTCATTAAAAACATAGTCAATTTCACCGAGCATAAGAGCTTTGCCTTTATATGCATGTGCTAGTTTCATCCCATAAATTGTACTCCCACAATGAGGCAAGCCTACAATATATATCATTTCCATATCTGCCACTTCCATACTTTTTTGTAATTAAACTCCATTTTTTAATTTCTATGATGCCCCATAAATCCATAAACCTCAGCAACAATCTTATCCCAATCCATAATCTCTTTCATCTTCTTATATCCGTTTTCTCCGAACTCTTTTAAATCTTTCTCATCTTTGAGCAATTTAACTATTTTCTCAGCAAGCTGCTCAGGATTCCTGGGCTCAACAATATATCCTGTCTTGCCATCATCTACTACTTCAGGCAAACTCCCAACATTTGTAGTGATTACTGGCTTCTTAAAAGCATATGCAATTGGAATTACTCCTGATTGTGTAGCTTCATCATAAGGCAGAACAATAATTGATGCTCTTTGGAAAAGCTCGCTTACTTTTTCGTCAGGTATATATTCATTATGCAATTCAATATTATCTTTGTTATCTGCTGTAATTAACTTATTGTATGATGAGAAATCCCCCTCTCCTGCAATAATTATTTTGATATTAGGAATATCTTTCTTAATATATTTGATAGAATTCAATAAAGTATTAATGCCTTTATATTTAACAATCCTTCCAAAGCACAGTATTGTATTTTGTTCAGTCTCTACTCTTTTACCAATCCTTGTAAAGAAAGAATAATCACCATGTGCTACAACAACTATCTTTGAGCCAGGCATCCCTTTTGATATTAAATCTTTCTTAAGACTCTCTCCATGCACAATAATCTTATCAGCAGCAAACCTAAGATACTTGTTTGTCTTATCAATTATTTTATTCAATATTGACTTCTCTTCTCCTTTATGCAATGTTGGATCGTGTTGAGTCACAATCAGTTTATACTTCTTAAGAAATCTTGGATATATAAAATACCACGGATGCGCATCCATTATGTGTATTATGTCTGGATTGATTCTTTTTATCTTTTTGATAAGCTTTAAATGATTCCATATCTTAATTGATTCAATTATTGACCCAAATATTGTATAAGGAGCTTTAATCCTTATTAGATTTACTCTATCATCAAATAAAGAGCTATCAGAATAACTAGGGATTATCACTGACACATCTGCCTTTTTGGACAGAGCATTAGCAAACTGGGATGTATAATGCAGCATCCCTCCTCTTCCGTTTAATGCGAATAGGATGATTTTCATCTTATGCAAACCTACTGTTCATGATATATAAACATTTTGTTAATGTCTTGTGAATTAAATTTAAGGCATGTATTTTGATATTTATTTAATTTCCCAATATCCTGCGCTAGTTTTTCCAACTCTTTTCAAAACTCCTTTCTCTTTTAATTTATTGATATATTCCTTAACTGTATCCAGTTTAATCCCTAATTGTTCTGCAATATTATTGCGTGATATTTTAGGATTCTTTTTTATTTCAGTAAAGATTTTTTCTTCCAATTCAGTAAGTTTTACTGGGGGGGTTACTAGGGGGGTTATATTCCTTTTAAAAATGATTCTAAATGAGCCTCCACTCTGCTCAAATCCAGGCTTATCCAACCCATTATCCTTCAATAATTCAATTATATTCAGGATTCCTCTTCCCCACGCATCAATAAAACCGGCATAATAAAAAACTTTTGCAATCAAGGGATTCCTCAATCTAGACTCATGCTCTTTATATAAATCAGCAATCTTTAATGTATCTGGCAAACTGCCAGGATTAGCAATGACTATGCTAGCATCATATATTTTTATGTAAACAAAGCTATTATCAAAATAATCCCGGTGTATTAATGAATTTATAACAGCCTCCCGCAAAGCTTCCAAGGGAATCTCCCATTTCTCTTCTCTTAACAAGCCCTTAATCTTTGCGCCCAGCCTTAAATGGTCTTGGAAGAAAGATATTGATTTTTCCAGATTATCGAAGAGATTGCCTCTAAAATCTTTCATATCAATAAATTCTTGCTTAACAACACCCTTGAATCTTCCGCATCTAACCAGTGTATTATCAAAAAATCTTGAAGGTTCCTTGCAGAACAAAAGAACTGCTGCATTTGTTATCTTACTGCCATGCATCAACTCTAATTTTTTCAGGATTAATTCTTTATTCTCATTTCCAATATTGATTCTCTTTGATTTTTTTGTCAGTTCAACAAATTTTGATATTAAATCATCATCAAGATCATCTAACATTGCTCTTTTGCATATTTGATTATCCCATCTGATTTTGTCCCTGTTTCTTTCAAGGATTATATTCTCTAACTCTTTTGCGCTAATTTTCTTGTCTTCATCGCCAACGCGAACATAAGCCCTGCCATAGGCATAATAAGGAAAATCGTTCCCAGAGAACTCAATGTGGATACATTTTTTTTCATCCAATTCACTTTCAGTAATTTTAGGAAATATTTTTGGCTCAATGCTGTCCGAGATTGCTTTTGAAACCTTTCTAATAGTTTTTTCACTAACATCCTGGCCAATGACAATTCCATTATCGCGAATCCCAAAATAGATTTCCCCTTTTTTATGCTTATTTAGGATTGTAACTATTGAAATTATTGCTTCTTTCAGTTCAGATGTTGATCTCTTTAATTCCAAAGTCTCAGATTCTTTATAAGCCATTTATTTAATTAAGATAATTAGAATATCTTTAAAGGTTTCGATTTCATCATGATGTTTTTAAACTTATTTCCGATTTTATTGAAAAATTAGCTAAACTCAGCCAAGATGCAGTTTTTGAATTAATAGCTTATAACTCATATTTATCACATATTGTTACATTAAATACAACATTATAATATATCGCATATTTATATAATTTTCGTTTTTCATCAGATTTGCTGCAGAAATCTTGAGAAAGTTTTGTTCATGCCTTGCAAATTCACACTTATCTTTAAGGTCAAACAAGTTTTATTCCATGCTTCAATATCTCCTCAACAAGTTTTGTCCTTTTTTTGCTGACTTGCTCTTCAGGGATTATGAAGCATTGAATCTTTTTCCTGAATCTTTCTGACAGCTTGTCAGTTATCATATTGATAGCCATATCATCTTTTGGATTTTTTTCCTTTAGCACAACTGCAAAATCAATGTCAGAATCATCTCTATATGTTCCTTTAGCAACACTTCCGAACAGATATATACTTAAGACATTAACTGAATCAACTGCTTCTCTTGAGAATTCTCTTGCAATCATGCTGAAATGATAAGGCAGATGGTTGAGATCTTGCCTTTCTTTTTGCAGCAAATTAAGTATATCCTGATAATACTTATTGTCTCTATTCAATTTATATACAGCCAGAGGCAGTTCTTCCTTTCTTTTTACTAAAACACCAAATGATGTTAATCTTTTCAAGGCAAGGGACAAAGCCTTGTTTCCTAACTTGGTATGGTTCCTAATATCCTGCCGGGTAAAGCCTGCGCCAGGCGACTCACCAAAGAGTATCAGTATCCTCCATGCAGATTTGCTTCCAAGGCAAATATCAAGAAGCATTAGAATAATCCCTCCATATTAATCCATCTTACAGTTTCCTCTGTTGTCAATCTCACTTCTTTGAACATTTCCTGAGCTTTTTCTTTTTCCATTTAATTCCTCTTAAGTGTATTAGTATGCAACTAGTATATAAATCTTTACACTTTTTTGTATTATTTCGTACACTTTAGTGTTTTGATTAATAATTTATATTTCATTTTATCACATATTTATATATCTCTTATACAATTATAATATATAACCTGTCCATATATTTCTTTTCCAATACCACTCCCTTTGAACTCTGTTTCTATCCCTCAAGCATAATCCTAACTTTGGATATAAACTCCCTTGCATTATCAAATACTTCTCTGACTCGCCTTTCTGTATATACTTTAGTTGCGCTGTATCTGCTTAGAGAACTTTCTTTTCTTGCATCGTCAAAAAACTCAATATAATCATCTTCAAATATCTTATGGGATTTCTCTAATAACTCAAGGTCTTCTTTTTCAATTTCATTCGGGACTAATAAATGCCCTAATGCTATCTGTGTTGCATAGTGGTCGTCAGTTTCATAGCCTTTTGTTAATATTGCGGCTTTTGCGAGATAAAGCATAGAATAATAACTAATGATTATGGTCCAATAGCCTTTAGCCTTTTGTTTTGAATTCTTGATATTATTTGCTAATTCAAGACTATCTGTCCCCTTTGCGATAAATCTTTTAATCTTAAATGTAGCATTGCTTTTCCTAATAAAATACTTTTTTTGTCTTCTTTCTTTCAATAATCTTTCAAATTCTTCTTTATAATGCTCTTTGTCAAATGCCATTTTCCCATATTAAATTCCAAAAATGTTCTTCTCCATATAAAACAATATGTTTTTTTATAATCTCTTTTGCTAAATTATGTTCTTCTTCTTTTAGCATATCTTTAAATTCTTTATTTGACAGGTAGATTGGATTAATCTCTAATTTAAACAATAACTCAAATCTTGAGAAACTGACATTCTTTTTGCCATCTTTGTTTATTATGCACAGATCAACATCACTTTTTTCCCTGTTTCTTCCCTCTGCTCTTGAACCAAATAAAACTAATGAGTAATCTCCTTTTGGAAGTTCTGCTTTCAGTATCTTAAATTGAGGTTGTTTCTGCATAAATGATTCTGCTTCTTTTCTTTCAGCCAGAATCAGATAATTTTTTGTAATATTGTCTTTAAGATTCAGTGAGCATAATTTAATATTCCCTTTTTTGTTTATAATAAACAGATCTTTATTATTCTTAACTAATCTATGGGTAGTTGTGTATGGCACTTTTGATTCTTTTGAAAGTTGCCTGATTGGAATCTCATCATTGAGATTTTTGCCTAATGATTGTATCAATTTTAGCAGATTATCCATTATTGGTTAATATTAACCCTATTTGGTATTTAAATCTTTTGTTTTTTAACTCTATTTTCATGATATCCCTTTCTTTTCCAGCACTTCACCAACATATATCTCAACATTCCTTTCCCAGTCAAATTCCTTCTCTATCTTTTCCCTTATGCTTTTACTGAACTTTTCCCTTAATGATTTATCTTCTTTTAATATGATTATCTTCTCCCTCAATGCTTCGCTATCCTCAGGCTTTATGAGGAATCCGTTTTTCCCATCATCAACAATTTCTGCTGTGCCTCCTACATCAGTTGCAATGATCGGTACACCGCATGCTCCTGCCTCAAGCACAGATGTGGGCAGGCCTTCTGAGAATGATGGGTTGACAAATATGTCTGAAGCACTAAGCAGATTCACTATCTCCTCTGGCTGCTTTTGGTCAAGAAATTGCGCATTTACATTGGATTCCTTTGCCAGCTTTTCAAGTTCATGCCTGTATGGCCCTTTTCCTATTACCTGCAGGACAACCTCTTCAATGCCTTTGAGAGCTTTGATAAGGTCATGCACACCTTTTGCATAAATCAGTCTTCCTACATATGTTATGACAAATGAATTTTCTTTGATATTTAACTCTTTTCTGATATTGTTGTCTTTAGGCTTAAACACCCCAGTATCAACTGAATTGTATACCAGAACAATTTTTTCCCTGCTTGCTCCCATCTTTATTGCAAAATTGCAGCATGCTTTGCTGATTCCTACAACTTTCCATGCAGTTTTGAATATCCTCTTGCCAATTGTCATGTCATACAGCAAAGCCAGAAACTCAACAATCTTATTATCATGCCTGACATGCACATTTCCATGTTCTGTATGGATATGTTTTATCTTATTCTTTCTGGCAAACCTCATGCCAAGCCATGAGCTTGAGAAGAATCTTGTCTGCGTTATCACAAAATCATACTTATTCTCTGTAAGCTTTTTCAGAATCCTTTTAGTATCAGCGTTAAATTTAGGCAGTGAATAGACATCTTTAAGTATATCATAGCAGGGAATCCTGTATATGCCTATGCCTTTATATTCTTCGTATTCGTCAATCTTGTGAACATTATAAGTCAGGACATCTGCTTTTATACCTCTTTTAATCAGCCTTTCTGCCAACTCAAGCACATAATTCTCCAATCCCCCCAGATAGGGATAGAAGTTTGTTGTGAAGAATAATATTCTTGTCATATAAGGGTAGAATAATTATGATATTTATAAAGGTTGCCTGCGCAGATGCGGATTATCTATTTATCTTGCTTTTCTATAGCAATCTTCCTTACTAACTTCTCCATCTTTCTCTGCATCTGCTTGACAGAGTTATAAAGGTAGAATATGACAACACTGAAGAAGAGGAATCCGCATATCACAAAGAAGTCAACAGTCCTTTCTATCCTGAGAGTCTCCATTATGCCATAAATCGTCTGCGGAAAAAGCACCAGTATCAATGCCCCAAGCCAGACAGCAGTCCACAAGAGCAATGACGCTTTTGAGTAATACTTCCTTTTGTAATAAAGGAATGTTAGATATATCATAATAAGCGAAAATACAATTCCTAAAATCTGAATCCCAGGTATCATTTTGCAATCCTCCACCAAATCATGTTAAGCACAATCTTTATCCCATCTATCACTGTAGTGCCTTTGTATTTGTCAGCGTATATTGTAGCTATTGGAATCTCCTTATACTTAAGCTTTTGCTTTCCTGCATTGGCTATCATCTCAGTCTCTACAAAATAGTCTGTGGCTTCCCACCTGATCTTCTTGTATGCATCAGCACTGAAAGCCCTGTATCCACTCTGCGTGTCTTTTATCCTTATCCTAAATAGGATTTCTGTCATCATGTTTATGAACCAGTTGCCATATCTCATAACTATAGGCATGCTTCCTGACAGCTTCCTATATCCGAATACAATATCGCATCCTTCAAGAGCTTTGAGGAACTCAGGTATCATAGCAGGGTCGTGCTGACCGTCAGCGTCAAGTGCTATAATCCTTTTTGCTCCTTTTTTGATTGCATATTCGACTCCTGTCTTAAGCGCAGCGCCTTTGCCAAGGTTTACAATATGCCTTAGGACTATAGCCTTTTTTGCCTCGCCTGCAGTATTGTCAGAAGATCCATCATCGACAACTGCAATATTTCTGCAGAATCCAGAAGTTTTTTCGATTACTGAAGCGATAGTATTTTCTTCATTATAAGCAGGTATTATGACCCATGCATCATTGGATTCCATTTTAGTGTTGAATCATCCTTCAATAGCTATGTTTGAGGTCTCTTCTTCTATCTCAGTTTCTTCTTTCTCCTCACCCATTATTTTTGACAATGCTTCTCCTTCACTTTCTTGTATGCCAAACTTCTCAGGCACAAGCTTATCCATTGGCTTGAAGCTTACAGTCCATACCTGTATTTTCTGTCCTGTGAATGTTGACCTGTCGCTGAAAGGCCTGAAATATCTTGATCCAAGGCCGTCAAAGAAGAACAGCCTTGTAAATGTGCTTTTTGCAAGAAGCGGGTCCATAAGGATTGATTTATAATTATCTCCATCCCTTATCAGCGCTGCGCTATATGGTATCTTGCTGTTGTTGAACTCCTTTTCTATGATGTCATCTTCTCCTGCATATACAAGTGACATTATATTTTGCGGCCCTTCTTTTATGGAAAGATATGAGTCATAATCAGTAGTATTGACAACAAGGCCGTTTTCGCAGAACACAATCTCTGCATTTGTCCTGCATGCTGCAATTTGGGAGACATAGTTGGGCCAGGTTGTTATCCATTTGTCAGCAGGTGTAGACTTTATCTCATAATACTGCTTTTCAGCATCTTTTTCAGACAGGCTGAATTCTTCAACAAGTACCCTCTTTCCCTCGCCAGGGGCCAGCTTTTTTACTGTATTATACATCTTTGCCCTGTTGAAATCCCAGTTTCCGAAATGAGACCAGACACCAGCCTTGCTGACCATATCCTGTGAAGTGATATAATACTGGTCGATTGTGTCTTCGCAGTGCGTCAATTCAAGAATATTTTCTCTTTGATCTTTGTCAAACCCTGCTTCTTTTAATGTCTCATCAGCTTTACTCTTGTCCATAAGGATTATCATATCAATAAGCATTTTTGAGCTGTATGAATCATTAGTGTAGTTCTCAATAGTGTCAAAAGCAAGCTCCTGTCCACAGTTCAGCATCCTCAGTATGGCAACTGCTTCATCTTCATCATCAGTCAGAAGGCTTTTTCCTACCCAGTGTATCCTGTTGCCCTGGTCTCCTCCATCAAATGTAACTCTTCTCTGACTCATAGCCACGAACCAATGGCCAAAATCCCACCATGATGTAATAATCGCGTCATCTGATGCTTCCTTTATCTCAGTAAGGCTGTCATACCATGCATCTGTGAATGAAGGCACTTCATTTTTCACTGTTCCCCATGCAGATTTGACTGGTGACAACAGCAGAAGAATAAAAACCAGAACAATTACAGTTTTTAATATCATTTCATTTATGTTAAGCTCTTTAGATGCCCATTTTTTAACATAGTTGTAGCTTATTCCCAGTGCTGCTCCAAAACCCAGAGCAAAAACAGGTACAATAAGAGCTATGAACCTGAGACTTGTCAGTGCTCCATAAATTGAGGCGAGGAACCATATTGCTAGAAGGATAGCAAATTTGAGGTACTTTTGCTCAGATTCCCTTGTCTTGAACATAACAAGAAACAAGCCTATCACGCTTATCCAGAAAAGCAGATGGCCCCCTAATGAGCTGATTATTGTAGGAAATGATGAAGGATTAAGCTCAGCGACTGTTGTAAGCACATTAGGCCATAAAGTAGTTGCAGCAACAGCTTTTATCTGTATAAACCATAGTGGCTGCGCAATCAGTGCTTCATATATATTTTTTACACCCATAAGGACACTGCCTGTGCCAGACAACAATGCTATGACTCCTCTGAATACTACAAATGCTATTGTGAGAACACCAAGAATCGAAAAGAATTCTTTTACCTGGCTGCCCTTTATGAATCCTGAAATGTTCTCTTTTATGCTTTTGAAGTTTGTGATTATATGATATACAAGGTATAATCCCATTGTTCCAACTATGAAATCAAAAGTATACCACCATCCTGCATTCCATGCAAAATTGAAGAATGCAAGACTAAGGCCTGCTGAACTGGTAAGTATCAATCTATTCTTTAGTGTTTTTGCATCAAGAGCTTCAAAGAAGAGCCATATAGTAAGTAAAGGAAAGAATACTGTATAAGGGTCTGTATCTGAGAATCCTGCAACAGTCCTGTTTAGCAATGCTGGATGTATAGCAAACATTACTGCAGCAAAAAATCCCCCTATATTGCCTGCAAATCTTCTTCCTATAAAGAATATCGGAATTACAGCAAGAGTCATTATTAAAAGTGGAACAAGAAAAGCTGCGCTCATAATAGAGAAGTCCTTGTTGAATGGATGTATTATCTTATATACCAATACAGTCATTACAGAATTAAAAGGTACTCCTGCATTTACTCCAACCCTTCCATTCCTTAGGTTGTACCAGTCTTCTCCATCTTTGTATGTATTTCCAAACTGTCCGTTTTCTATATAGTTCTTTGATTCACCATACCATAAGTAAGGGTCAATGGCAAGAAGATAAGTCTGGCCATCGTCATCCTGCATACGCTGTTTCAGCCCCAGGGAGTACATTTCTATCTGCTGGTCAATCGCTTCACCATTGGATTGCTTTATGACTTCAAGATTCTCATTTATTATCTTTATCTTATTTTCATCAGGAAGATTTGGATATTGCTTGTCAATCTGTTCTGATATGCTTGATCTTATATTCTGATATACTGAGTTCTCTGCCCAGTCATCAGTTATCGGAAGATAGAAAGGCTGAATCCTGAAGAATATGCTTAAGAGTATGGGTATAAGTATAAGGAGGGGAACCAAGTATCTCTTAGAATTTGTCATTATTGATTTGAAATCAATTGATTCTTCTTCCTGTGTTTTGTGGCTGTCTTCTGCTGGCTCGCTTGCAGTTGCTTCATTCCTGCTTTCTTCTTTCTTTCCTTTTTTGAAAAATTTCTTGATCTTGCTGAAATCTATTGTTATCTCATCATCATTCTTGCCATCTTCCATTATGTTTCCCCCAATAAGATAAGCTGTAGAAAAATGCCTGGTTTTTATATAGTTTTCTAAAAATTTGCTCTGCAGATTTTTTAGGATAGCATTGAAAGAAGAGCAGACATTGGCGTTATCTAAACATTCTCTCAATATCCTTCAAATCAACCATCAATAAACCCTTAATTCTTTTGCTGAATGATTTTGCGAATATTGCATAATGCTCTTCCCTTTTGTTATTGTTCCACCTGACTAATTTTGCTTTCTCTTTTAATTCTGCCAATATCTTCTTAGCATTAACATTGTCCTGCCATTTGCATTCGCAGAATAATATATCTTTTGTCTTTTCATTTAATGCAACTATATCTATCTCTTCTTCCTTCCTTACACCTTTTTCTTTGCGATGACCCCACCATCTTCCTGTTTTCTCACAGTCAAAATGAGTATTGAGTCTTTTTAGAGCATTCTTGCAGATGTTTTCAAAAATAAGCCCAATATGCTTATCAATATCCCTATTGATGATTTTCATTATGTTATCTATTTTTCCTTCTTCCACCTGAGAGATATTTCTAAACACAAACCTCAGCCAGAATATGAAATAAGGGTCATCAAGCATGTAAATGCCCTTTTTAGATCTGGTCTGATCTTCTGTAATTGGGCATTCTTTCTTAATTAATGTCAGGTCTCTCTGCAACACACCTAGATAAAATGAGAGTTTTGTTCTTTCAATACCTGTTTTATTGAACAGATCATTCAATTTAGTCTTTCCAAGCGAAATCTGCTTTAAGATATTAAGGTAGGTTCCTGGCTGTCTTGTTTCAATATTCAGCAGCTGCTCTACTTCATTATAAAGAGGCTTTCCTTTTGTCAATATATTTGCCTCAATGTTTTGCATGAGGCTTAAAGAACTGTCATAATGCTGCAGATATGCTGGAGTTCCCCCAAATACTGAATAGATCCTGATAACCTCTTCAATATCATAATTCTTGAACCATTGCATAATTCCTCCTAATTCAAATGGCTCAATGAACATTTCCAGAGTTCGCCTTCCGAAAAGGGGACCATTGTAACTTAAGATAAGTTTTTGAGTCATTGAAATTGATGAGCCTAATAGTATAAGCTTTACTTTGCTTTTTGAGAAATGCTCATCCCAGTAATGCTGAAGTATTGATAATGCTCCCTTTTCACGTTCAAGCCTTTGGAACTCATCAATGATAATTCTTTTATATTCTTTGTTCTTCAAATACTCAAAGAACTGGTGCAGATTCCTGAATCTGAAATCCACCAGCATAGGGTCTTTGTTCTGCTGGTATAATGCCTCTGCAAGGAAAGCATAGAGTGAGTCTTTTGATTGGTTTGGTATATAGATATATATTGTATCTTTTTTGATAATTTGTTTGACTAACTCTGTCTTCCCTACCCTCCTTCTGCCATATATGATTATCAGGGATGCTTTTTTCTTCTGCAGTTCTTCTTTTAATAATGCCAGTTCTTTTTCCCTGTTTACAAAAGTTTCAACCATAACTATTATATTTATACTTGAACTATTTAAATCTTCCTGTTGTTAAATCATCATTTTGATTCAACAGAACATATAACTATTTTCAATTACGAATATTATATTCATACTTGAATCATTTTGCCTTTATCCCTAACTTCTTCTCTTTCTCTGCAATCTTGAGTGTTGTCTTGATCACAGTGTCTGGGTTAAGGCTGATTGAATCTATTCCGCATTCAACAAGGAACTCTGCGAATTCTGGATAATCACTTGGTGCCTGGCCGCATATTCCGATTTTCCTGTGATTTGCTTTTGCTTTCTTGATTACCATGCTGACCATATTCTTCACAGCCTGGTTCCTTTCATCGTATATGTCTGACACAAGCTCAGAGTCCCTGTCAAGGCCAAGAGTAAGCTGAGTAAGATCATTTGTTCCTATGCTGAACCCATCAAAAATCTTGCTGAATTCATCTGCAAGTATGACATTTGAAGGAATTTCGCACATCACATAGACCTCCAGGTTGTTCTTGCCCCTCTTTAGTCCAGCTTTTTCCATCTCCTTTAGGACTTTCCTGCCTTCATCAACTGTCCTGCAGAATGGTATCATAAGCTTGACATTAGTAAGGCCCATCTCATCTCTCACTTTTTTCATAGCCATGCATTCAAGGGCAAAAGCATCCCTGTATCCTGGCTTGTAGTATCTTGAGGCTCCTCTCCAACCTATCATAGGATTGCTTTCTGTCGGTTCATACAGGGTTCCTCCAATCAGGTTAGCATATTCATTTGTCTTGAAATCACTCATTCTCACTATCACATCATTAGGGTAAAATGCAGACGCTATCATCGCAACTCCTCTTGCAAGCTGGTCAACAAAGAACTGTGTCTTGTCCTTATAGCCTTGTGTGATGTCATCTATCTGCTGCTTTAGCTTTTTATCTTTAAGCTTGTCGAATTCCATCAATGCCCTTGGATGAATTTTGATATAAGAATTTATTATGAACTCTTCCCTCGCAAGCCCTACTCCTGAGTTTGGGATGAAGCTCATGGCAAAAGCCTGATCCGGATTGCCTACATTCATCATTATCTTTGTCTTTGTCTTTGGCAAAGCCTTGAGGTCTATCTTCTCAATCTTGAATCTTAGCAGTCCGCTATAAACTTTTCCTACCTCTCCTTCTGCGCATGATACTGTCACTTTCTGCTTGTCTTTAATCAGGTTTGTTCCATTGTTTGTCCCAACTATGCAGGGTATACCCATTTCTCTGGATATGATCGCTGCATGGCAGGTTCTACCTCCCCTGTTAGTAACAATAGCTCCTGCAATCTTCATGATAGGCTCCCAGTCTGGGTCAGTCATCTCTGTCACAAGTACTTCTCCTTTCCTGAATTTCTCAATGTCTTTCACATCTTTTATGACATTTACTGGGCCCTGGCCAATCTTTTCTCCAACGCTGTTCCCAGTCACAATAACCTTGCCTTTTTCCTGCAGCTTGTATGTCTCAAGCACAGTCAGGTCTTTCTGGCTTTGCACTGTTTCTGGTCTTGCCTGCACTATGAACAGCTGGTTCGTAACACCATCTTTTGCCCATTCCATGTCCATGGGTTTGAAATAGCCTGCTTTCTTGCTGTAATGATCTTCTATTATGCATGTCCATTGTGCAAGCGTGAGAATTTCATCTTCTGTAATCACGAATTTCTTTCTTTCTTCTGCTGGTACAGGAACATTCTTTGTAGGCGTTGTTCCATGAGTACTATATATCATCTTTATCTCTTTTGAGCCAACTTCTTTCTGGATAATTGGCCTGAATCCCTGTTTTAGAGTAGGTTTGAATACATAATATTCGTCAGGGTTTACAGCTCCCTGCACAACATTTTCTCCAAGCCCGTATGCTCCTGTTATGAATACAGCATCCTTGAATCCGGATTCAGTATCTATAGAGAACATGACACCAGAGCAAGCAAGGTCGCTTCTGATCATCTTCTGTACTCCTATCGATAGATAAACCTTAAAATGGTCAAATCCCTTGTCTACCCTGTATGAGATTGCCCTGTTTGTGAACAATGATGCAAAGCAGTTTTTGCAGGCTTCAATAAGCTCATTCGCGCCTTTTATGTTAAGGTATGTCTCCTGCTGTCCTGCGAATGAGGCATCAGGAAGGTCCTCTGCTGTAGCTGAACTTCTTACAGCGACATCAGTGTTTTCTCCATACTGTTTGCAGAGATGCCCATATGCTTCTATTATGGCGCTCTTAAGCTCTTCTGGAAATTCACAATTGCGGATAATCCTTCTTACCTTGTCTCCTCTTTCAGAAAGATTTTTCATATCTGTTGTGTCAAGGCCTTCGAGAGCGTTCTTTATATCATCCTCAACTCCTGCTTTCTCAAGAATGTATCTGTATGCAAATGCTGTTATCGCAAAGCCATTAGGCACATTCACGCCTTTTTTTGTAAGATTAGTATACATCTCTCCAAGAGAAGCGTTTTTCCCCCCTACATGAGCGATATCTTCGATTCCTGTCTGGTCAAACCATAGAATAAATTGTTTGGACTTGTCCATTTTACACCTCTTTTTAATTGTTTATAAAGTCTGAAATTTTCTCGTTGTGATTCTTGAGATATAGAATCAGCAGTTATTTAAATGTTTGGTTGGATTGTAAGTAAAAAGTCTGCTATTCAAGGAGCACAAGCATCATAAGTCAAAACTTAATCCTTCTCATTATCCTGCTCGTCGCGGGGGGAACCTCTGAGGCAAAACCGAACGAGGTGCCAGAAATTGTGAAACAATTTCTCAGCAGCCCCATTCGGGGACGCAGAGCCTTCTAATAACTCATCTTAAGTTTTGAAGATGCTTGTGCTCCTGGGCATCTGACTTTTTACTTACGTTGGATTAGCTCAAAAGTTTTAAATAGCTGCTTGGTTTTACATTGCTTATGAAATGCGAAATCTGCAAGAACAAGATACATGAGACATTCCTTAACAAATTAGTAGGCACTTATGTAAAGGATGCAAAAGGAAAGAAACGCGCAGTGTGCTTTGAATGCCAGAAGAAGTTCAGGAACAAGGAAGAGATGATTAAGAGTTTGTGATTGGTTTTTAGTAAAGTCTATCGCTTAACTGTTATTGGCTTTTCTTTCATCTTCTTGTGTACATGATGCTTTGTTGTTTCCCAATATAAGTCCCTAAATCTCTTAATTACTGGATTTGCCACATTAAGCCTGTACATCTTAGCCTTTCCAACAGTTCTTGTTTTTATTATTATGCCCTCGTTTTCTAATCTTTGCCAGAAAAGCTTTAGCGTAGAATAACCAACTTTAGAAAGATCAGCTATGTCTGTCATACTGTAGTCAAAGTCTTCATTGACTATAAGGAAGTCCATCACTCTCAATACAGGGGAGTCACCAAAAATGTTAAGAAAAATTGTTTTATTTTCCATCATGGATACAGGAATATATAACTTATATATAAATATTCCTATTTTTAGCCTATATTGGCTATGAATATCAATTCATATAACAAAGCATTTATACCCACTAACCTTTTAAGAATTTGCATGGGGAACAAATTAACTAAATCTAATTATCTGAAGATAAAGAAAAATATTCTTAAAAAATTATATTCCCACAATGCATTTAGTAAGGGGCATTTGTTGTATGAAAGACTAAAATCAGGGATACCCCCTCATTTGGAAGGTTTTGTAAAAGATGTTATTGAGGATCTTATGAAAGAAAGGCTGGTTCTCTTTTATGGAAAAACAAAATATGGAAATGCTTATCAATTAAATATTAAAAAACTAAAAGAGATTGAAGTTTTGATATTTTAAGAAAAACAAAAATTTTCACAGAACATTCTTATCTGCCCCTATAGGTACCGGCATGGGTTTCCCTCTGGTCAAGCCCACTAATTAAAGCAAAAATTCTTAAAGAACCTGTCAATACACCTTACTCATGCCCCTGTAGTTTAGTGGCTATAACGTCGCTCTCGTAAAGCGAAGATCGTGAGTTCAAGTCTCACCAGGGGCTTTTTTATCTATATCTTCTTCTCGCCTGAATCCTTATCTATTATGTGTATCACATTCACTGGGCAGCTTTCAGCAGCCTCCATATTGCATTCAAGGTAATTATCATCTATCTCAAGTTCTGCCGATCCGTTATCAAGATTCTCTGCTCCCTTGAGATTTGACTTACCCTCGTTATCATCCATCTCCCAGAATTTTGGGCAGTTTGCAGCGCATACGCCGCAGCCTATGCATTCTGGTCTGTTATACTTTATTTTGTATTTTGCCATTTTTATTATCCTCCTTTTAGCATATCAACAATCTTTTCAGCAAATTCTTTTGCAGCAGCAGGCCCATTTGCTGTAATGAGTTTATCTTCAACTACAACAGGCTTATCCTCAAATATTGCTTCTCCCTGTTCCAGCTGCCTGATAGATTCATCTGATTTCCATACTGTTGCTCTTTTTCCTTTAAGCACTCCTGCTTTTGCAAGTATTGTTGAAGATATGCAGATAGCTGCAATATTCTTTCCTTTGCTTTCAGCAGACCTCAGAAGATTGAGCACTTCCTTATGTTCAGCAAGCTCAGGAGCTCCAGGCCCACCTACAACTATTATCACATCATAATCATCTGCATCAATGTCTTTAACTGTTATATCTGGGCTTATCTTTATACCAAGAGATCCAACTGCAGTGTCAAGCGATGTGCTGGCAATCTTGCACTCTATGCCATTGTCCTGCAGGATTTGCATAGGTACATTCAGCTCATCATCCCTAAAATCCTTGTGAGCAATTATCAATACAGCTTTTTTCATGTTTTATTCCTCCCTTTTTCATCCGTAAGTAAAAAGTCTGCTATTCAAGGAGCACCAGCATCATCAGTCAAAACTTAATCATCTTCCTTATCCTGCTCGTCGCTGGGGGTTGTCCCTTACGGGGGAGCAGAGCCTTCGAAAAACAGATGTA
>DAOVBM010000058.1 GCA_030670545.1 Candidatus Woesearchaeota archaeon | reverse complement strand
AAAATTTCGCACTGAAGTGAGGGGTATTAAACCCTAATAAAATTTCTTGCGAAATTTTCGATAACTTTTTATAATCCTTTATCAAATACACTGTAATGCTCATCATAATCATAGCAATATCTGCAGTGATCACCTGTATTGCGATTGCAGCTTTCATATTATATTTTTACAGGGATCCTGAAAGAGATATCCCAAAAGGAAATGTGATTGTTTCTCCAGCAGACGGCAGGATAATCTCGATAGTAAAAACAGGGGAAGATAGCTTAAGAATAAAAAAAGGCTTTGCAGGAAGAATCAAAACATTGACAACTGATCTGGGCAAAGGACAGTTCACTGCAGTATCAATATTCATGAGCCCGCTTGATGTCCATGTGAACAGGGTTCCTATGGATGGAAAAGTTATATCAGTCAGGCATTCAAAAGGAAAGTTTTTTAATGCAAGCATACCAAAAGCATTTGAGAACGAAAAGACAGAGATAATAATCAGCTCAGGGATAGGCAAAATAAAGGTTATCCAGATAGCTGGATTTATTGCAAGGCGCATTGAAACCTATGCCAGGCAAGAAACAATAGTTAAAAAAGGGGAAAGAATAGGAATGATAAAACTTGGATCACAGGTAACTCTGATAATGCCTGCTGGCAAAGTAAGATTAAAAATTAAGAAGGGACAAAAAGTAAAAGCAGGCTCTTCAATAATAGGTGAGATTATATGAACATGTTTAAGATTATCAAGTTTGCAGACTTATTCACCTTAGCTAATCTTGCATCAGGGCTTATTTCTATATTCTTGTTTTTAAATCAGAATTATGCAGCTGGATGCATATTCATGTTAGCTGCTATGGTATTTGATTTCCTTGACGGAAAAGTTGCAAAGCTTACAAAAACGCAGAACATATTCGGGAAGGAACTTGATTCACTATGCGATATTGTATCATTTGGCATAGCTCCTGCAGTCATGATGTTTGCATTGAGCAGAAATATGGCATTAGTGCCTTTGTATATTATATTTGTATGCGCAGGATCACTGAGACTTGCAAGATTTAACATATCAAAGATAAAAGGATTTGAAGGTATGCCTATAACTGTAAATGGGGTGTTATTTCCTGTTCTTTATTTTATTAATGCTCCTTTGCTTCTGATGCATATCCTGATGGCAGTTTCTGCTGCATTGATGATTTCTTCTCTTAAGTTTAAGAAATTATGAAAAAAACTGCTGTACAAATTTTCAGGATTTTCCAGCAAGCTCATCTATCTTATTTTCAAGCTGCATAAAGAAAAGCTTATGGCTGTGCTGAGGATATAATCTAAGCTTATCTTCAAATTTAGGTATTCTGTCAATAAACTCTGTGATTATTTTTTCAGTTGCCTGATTTGAATTCATTCCATACCCCAATCGTCTTAAATATATTGCATTTAGAATCTGTTCAAACTGTTTTTTGATAGGGAATGAAAGAACTGGCTTTCGTAAGTATAATGCTTCAGACATTACGCAAAATCCTCCGTTGATTATAACTGCCCTGCTTTTAGCCATGTCTTTGATAAAACATTCTTCATTGAATCTCCTGAACTCAAGATTACCGTCTTTTTTTTCAATATCAAATCCATAAATTATAAACTCATGATTTAATCGTCTTAAAACTCTTAACAGCCTTTTGTTTGTCTTTGATGTCTGGTATACAACAATATGCCTTCCTTTTTTAGGTTTTATCTTCCTTACTTCTTTCCTGATTATTGGCTGGCAGTAAGCTACATTCCCTGGATTTAACTTTGGATAAAAGAATGAGCTGATAAAGCTGAAATCAGCTTTGGGCACAATAAGCTTTATCACAAGCCATGACTTGATAAAATCCATCCACAGCCTTTTTGGGAATCTTATCCTTGACCTGGCTATGACCTGCTCGTTATCTACGATTATATTTGGGATACCCAAAAATATTGAAAGATAGTTTGTTATGTATTCAAAATCATTGATTATGATGTCAGGCTTAAACTTTCTTATCGCCTTGATCATGGATATTATGGATTGAACATGAGAAGGTATACTCTTCAGGTTTTTGATAAATGTTTTCCAACTGCTTACAGTGTTGTTCTTATATCCCATATGCAAACTCTGGATAAAGATTATATTATCAAAACGCTCTGCAAGATGGTGGTAAGCTCTTCCGCCACAAGCTATCATTATGTTATGCTTTTTCTGCAGCTCTTCAATAACTGCATTTGATCTTGTCGAATGGCCCATTCCCTCTCCGCTCAATGCATACAATATCTTTGCCATCTATATCATCTTACCTCTTTCCATTGCCTTACAAGCGATCTCCTGAATATGAATGACCACATGCCGTTTAGTGTCCATGATGAAAACAGCCTGATATATCCTGTCTTCCTGTACCTTCTTGCAGACTCGTATACAACATAGCTCAGTACCCCTGGTTTCCCAAACCTTGCAAGTTTCCTGAACAAGTCAACATCCTCAGCAACTGCCATCTCCTCATTGAAGCCTCCTGCCTTATGGAATTCTTCTTTTCCTGCTCCTATGACAGCTCCCCTGCCGTTTGCTATCCCTATGGAGTTCAGGAGGATCATCAGGCCATTGAGGAAGTCGCTTATGATGCTGTCAGCAGCAGATTCTTCCTTTGGATTCACCTTTACAGGCACTGCAACAGAAGCATGGTGATTCAGCTTAAGGTTGATCTTCCTAAGGAAATCTTTTCTGGGGATAATTATGTCTGCGTCAATAAATACAAGCTTTTCTCCAATAGCTGCTCTTGCGCCTATATTTCTCTGCATACTCGTGTTTCTTATGTCTGTCTGTATAAACCTCATGCTAACGCCAAAACAGCCTGCAATCACCTCAGCTGTCTTTATTGTATTGTCATCAGAATTTGAATCTACTATAATAAGCTCAAAATTCCTGTAATCCTGCTCTGAAAGGCATATCAGAAGGTCTGATATATACTTCTCCTCATTAAGAGTAGGAACAATTATGCTTAACAATATTCAACCCCTGGTTTACGCTTGATTTTAGAGCAGTAGCATCATCAGTCAAAACTCTTTCGATTTCGAAGTCCTGCTCGTCGTGGGGGGAAGCCCCCTACGGGGACACAGAGCCTTCTTAATATCCCTCTAGAGTAGTTGGAGAGCAAAGCTCTCTAACTTCTTAATGAGCTACGCTCATCAAGATTTGAAGATGCTATTGCTCTTTTATTAATGATATTTTCAGATTCAGGCAAAATCCCTTATCTGTTCAATACAGGATTCCGGCGCCTTGTTCACAATCAGATGATGCGTATCAATAAGCCTGAACCTTACATTTTCCAGATTCTTTATGGTTTTATAAATCTTGGCGTTCTTTGCTACCATATCATGCTTTCCCTGCAATAATAATGCAGGAACAGATATGCTTTCTATCTTCAGGGGATATCTAAGAAGATCTTTAATTGACTTTGAATACACGTGCAGGTGAGTGCCTTTGATATCAGCTATAGGAAAATACCATGGCCTTTTCTGCCTGATCTTTACATAATCCTGGAAATCCAACACTCTTTTCATGCTGAAAGGCATCATCATAAGATAAGCAATATTATTGACAGCATTAAATAATACACTGAACCTCAGGAATCTCCTTGAGAAAAGGCTAATCAACACCATCTTGTTTGTATCTTCAGGAAAAAGCCTTGAGAATTCCACTGCTATTGATGAGCCTAGCGAATTCCCTACCAATATGACATCATTTATATTCTCATGATCTATTATTGTCTTGATATCGAGAGCATAATTGCGGATGGTTATTGATGAAAGCTTTCCAGTATCAGAATTGCCATGCCCTCTCAGGTCAGGAATCACAATATTATAATCTGGCAATCCACTGGCAATAGGCTCCCAGACTGTATGGTTGCTTCCTGCTCCATGAAGAAAGAACAGGAAAGGCCTGCTTCTGCTCTTTCTGCTTAATTTATATGACAGCTTTATGTCATCATGGCTTGATATAGATTTTTCCTCGATAAATATCACCTGATAATATCCAGATATATCGCTGCCCAGAGCATTGATTCATCTGCATGATATAACAAAGATGTGTATGGCTTTTTATTCTTTTTGAATAATTCAGGATAATTCCTGCATGTTTCGATTATCCCAGCATATTGGCTGATATATTTATTTGCAAGCTCAGGGTCAATCTCCCTGACCAATCCAATATATAATGACCCCATATGCATCCATATAGTATCTCTTTCATAATCTGGCGCAAGAAATTCAAGTGATATCATCTTATGCTCTTGTGAACCGGATTCTGTGTATTTAAGCGGGAAAGGGTCATCAAGCTTATGCTGCTGGATTGTCCTGATGCATGACTTCAGCATATTCTTGTCATTGAAAAGCCCATAAAGAAAAGGGAATACATTTGCATCTCCTGTTGGATATTTTAAGCCAGAAAGGTCATCAAGAAAATATGCTCCAGTCCAGAAATGTTTTTTTATCAGCTTTTTGTAGTCATAGCCATTCAATGGATTATCAAGCAGCTTTTCATTCTTGTTTATATGGTTTATAGAATCCCTTAATAATGCTGCCATCACATTCCCATAACAGCTGCTTTTCCGCTTTGCATAATCCTTCATTGATGAGAAATGCCTGTCTTTTCTTACAAGCCCTGTCTTTTCATCAATCACTCTCTCAAAGAAATCTTCTATCTGGGTGTTAAGGAAATCCTTATGCTTTTTTACTAAGGCATATGCATCTGCTGATTGCAGGCAATATATGAAATAAGGCACAGAATCAATAGCATAATAGGGAAAATCAAAGGGCTTCTGCTTAGGGTTTATAGTTGTAGTTATCTGGCTGTGCTTTTCAAATATATTCATAGCATATTCCAGGGTCTTCAATACTTTTTCCTTATATCCAAGTCTAATAAGAGGCATTATGCACCATGCAAAGTCCCTTGTCCAGAATTCGCAGAAATGGCCTGCGCTTGCCTGAAAATATTGATGATCTGCATTCCAGCAGTCCCTGATTATACTCCTGCATATCTCCGCAGAGCTGCCTTTATATTTTTTGATACCCTTAAATAATACTCTCAACCTTCTCCTGAACATCCTCATGCCCTCAGAAAGATGTATAAGCTGCATTTTACAGCTAAATTGGCGCTGATTTATAATTATTATGGTAAACTGTATGTAGAAAGTCATATATAAAAGAGCATCAGCATCTTCAAAACTTAGGATAGGTTATTAGAAGGCTCTGCGTCCCCGTAAGGGACAACCCCCCGCAACGAGCAAGATAAGGAAAAGGATTAAGTTTTGACTGATGATGCTGGTGCTCTTTGAATAGCAGACTTTTTACATACGGTAAGATTTATGGTAAACCATAACCTTTAAAAACATCAATCTATTTCTTACTTATCCAATAGAGGGATAACAAGTGCAAGAGAAAGGAATCAAGCAAAAACTAAAGGATATATATGAAAAAAGATACCGACTTCTGCTCATAATTCCAATAGTGCTTCTGGCTGCAGCAATACTGCAGATAGGAATCCAGACAGTATCTACAGGAGATTTTATCAATAAGGATGTCAGCCTAAAAGGAGGCATGACAGTAACAATCCCTATAGAAAAGCAGGTAGACATCGCAAAGATGCAGGCTTATCTTGAAAGCCAGTATCCTGAGAATGACATATCAGTAAGATATCTTTCCTCAGGCGCAGAACATAAAGGAGTGATTGTCGCAGTAGATCTCCAGGTGGATGATGATGAAAATTCAGACAGGTTCATACAAGACCTTGCAGCGCTTACAGATGTAAACAGAAAGGATTTCTCAATAGAATTCATGGGCTCAAGCCTTGGCGCAAGCTTTTTTAGGGAAACATTTACTGCAATCATAATCGCGTTCCTTTTTATGGGCGCTATAGTATTCATGTATTTTGGAGATACGTTGCTGCATAAGCTGGCAGTCATAGGCATCACAATAATTACAGCAGTTCTTGTCTATTTAGACGCTAACATTGTCGTGAAATCATTTGCTGCCATTGCAATGATACTCCTGGTTCTCATATATCTCAAATTCAGCATACCCAGCTTTGCAGTTATACTTGCAGCGCTTTCAGATATTATCATAACTCTTGCCATAGTGAATATGATGGGCATAAAGCTGAGCACTGCCGGCATCGCAGCATTCCTCATGCTTATAGGTTATTCTGTTGATACAGACATACTGCTCTCCACCAGAGTTCTCAAGAGAAAAGAAGGCACTGTCATGGACAGGATATACAGCGCTATGAAGACAGGACTTACCATGAACATAACAACAATCGCTGCCCTTATAGTAGGGTTGGTCCTGTCGCAGTCTGAAGTGATAAGCCAGATAATGACAATACTACTTATAGGCCTGTTTGTTGACATAATAAACACCTGGATACAGAACGTGGGGATATTAAGGATATATCTGGAGAAGAAAAGATGAACAGTAAGGTAAAGAAGATATTCACAAATTTTAGGGTAATGCTCCTGCTTTTGTTCTTAGTACTTGCAATTGTATCTATACATCCTAATCCAGATGCAAAAGGCGTGGCAATAAGAAGTGTAATGTCAAACAGCTCAGCAAGCCTTGCCGGAATAGAAAGCCCAAAGCCGACAACAAGGCCAATGGCCAGGGAAGTCATTCTTGCAATAGATCAGAAGCTGATAAAAAGTCTTGATGATTATTATTCTTACATCTCAACTCTTGATATAAATGAAAGCATCCAAATCAGGACAAACAAGGGCATTTACACACTTGTGACACAGCCAGAGATTGAGATAATTGAACTTAATGAGACTGAAGAGAAGGTATTTGAAGAGATAATTACAGTAAATGAAACAATAAACGATTCTGTTATTGAAATAAACAAGACAGTGAATGTGACAAGGACTGTCCCAAAAACACTGACCAACATAATAGGCATGCAGGATATAGGATTAAGGGTTTACAAAGCGCCGAAGACAAATATAAAGAAAGGCCTTGACCTGCAGGGAGGCACAAGGGTTCTTCTCCAGCCAGAGGAAGATCTGGATGATGAAGAGATGGAAAGGCTGATATTCAATCTTGAGCAGAGGCTTAATGTTTATGGATTAAGCGACATTGTCCTCAGGCAGTCTTCTGACATCAGCGGGAACCAGTATATTCTTATAGAGATTGCAGGAGCAAATGAGGAAGAGGTAAAAGAGCTTCTTGCAAAACAGGGAAAGTTTGAAGCAAAAATAGGAAATGAAACTGTATTTATCGGCGGTAAGAGAGATGATTTTGGAGTATCCTATGTATGCCACAGCGCAGATTGCTCTGGTATTGACCCTCATTATGGCTGCAGGCAGGCAGGAGAAGGCCAGTGGACATGCAGATTTATGTTTTCTATATCTATAAAACCAGCAGCAGAGCGTCAGGCAGAGATTACACAGGAAATGGAAGTCATACCTGATGAGTCTGGAGAAGATTATCTTAAAGAGAAGCTTGTGCTTTTCCTTGATGACGTACAGGTGGATGAGCTAAACATAGCAGCTGACCTTAAAGGAAGGGCTGTGACTGACATAGCAATAAGCGGATCAAGTACAGGCTCTACTAAACAGGAAGCTGTATATAACGCTCTGGCAGATATGAAAAGGCTCCAGACAATACTTGATACAGGAAGCCTTTCAGTAAAACTAAATGTAGTAAAGACAGACACAATCTCACCTGTCCTTGGAGAAGAGTTCCTTAATAATGCTATCCTTATAGGGCTCTGCGCGATATTATGTGTAGCAATTGTCGTATTCATAAGGTACAGAAAGCTGAAGATAGCAATCCCTATGACTCTGACAATGCTTTCAGAGGTAATAGTGCTTCTTGGTTTTGCATCACTTATAGGTTGGAACCTTGACCTTGCAGCTATCGCAGGTATCATAATCGCTGTTGGTACAGGAGTGGATCATCTCATAGTCATAGCAGATGAAACTCTAAAAGGAGAAAGCTCTTATTCATACAGTTGGAAAGATAAGATAAAAAACGCGTTCTTTATAATCATGGCTGCGTATTTCACTACGCTTGCTGGCATGCTCCCGCTCTGGTTTGCAGGAGCAGGACTTCTCAAAGGCTTTGCATTCACTACGATAGCAGGCATATCAATAGGAGTTCTGATAGCAAGACCAGCTTATGCTGCTGTCATTGA
>DAOVBM010000035.1 GCA_030670545.1 Candidatus Woesearchaeota archaeon | reverse complement strand
TTTTAGTAAAAATTAGATTTTTCATAGTAATTCCCATTTAATTTATAATTATTGAAGTTATATATATATAAGTATCTTTAAGTTATTATCGGAACGGAATTAGGTTCCCTAATAGCACAAGAATGCAAACTGTAAGGATATTCGCAAAAAACAATCAATCAAATAAAAAGTTTAACATTAATCATTTGTTCATGGTCCTGCCGTACTTTTTCCACATTGTCCTGAACTCTGCTGAACTATTAAACAATTCCCTGACTGTGCCTGTAGCTTTTACTCTTCCGCCACTGAAAAGATATATCCTGTCAAACATGTGCAATAGGTGCAGCTTGTGGACAGATGATATTATAGTCTTGTCTTTGAATTCCCTAAATATATTCCTATAAATATCAAGTTCATTTTTAGTATCAACACTGCTTGTAGGTTCGTCGAGGAACACAATTGATTTGTTTTCAGATGCCAGAAGCCCTCTTGCCAGGGCCAGGCGCTGTTTTTCACCGCCGCTTAGGTTTACCCCTTTTTCAACAATTGAGGATTCTAATTTATTTGGCAGCTGTTTCACAACCTTTGTAAATAGGGCCATGTCTGTAAATCTCTTTATATGAGATATCTTATAATAAATCCCCATGGTTATGTTTTCTCTGATTGTTGAAGTGAAAATTTCAGGCTCCTGGGGGATTAAAGTTATGTTTGCGCTTATTGCATCAAATCCTCCTTTCAAAGGCTTGCCATCCAAAAATACATCTGTTCTTTCTGCCTCATATAATCCCCTAATTACCTTAAGGATTGTGGATTTCCCGCCCCCGCTTTCGCCAATCAAAGCAATCCTTTCTTTTCTTTTTATTGAAAATGAGACATTGCGCAGATTAAACTTTCCTTCTTCCTTATCAACATATGAGAAATTAAGATCCTGAATCTTTATCTCATTCCAGTTGTTATCAAGTTTGATTGATCTTATCTTTTTCCTGGCCTTGAATCTATCGCTAATCTCCTCAACATTTTCTATTGCTGCCTTTTGCTTTACAATATTGCCATACCTATATGCAAAACGAAAAAACAGATCATTGATTCTGCGCACATAACCGTAAAGAACATATATGGTTCCTGCCAGTATTACTGTTCCGCTCTTAAGGTTTGAATAGATATATGTTGAAATTACAAGGAAAAGCATAATGCCAGTGCATAATGAAACCAAAAACCACTTTAACTCATTAATCTTGATATTATACAGATAAAGCCTGAATGGATTCATAATCTTCTTAAAAATAGCTATAGACAACATCTTTTCTATTCTTAAGATAATAACTGTAGTAATATTGCTGATGACATCAAATATCTTTGTAGATATCTTATTCTCTGCTTTATATAGCTCCTTATATTGCCTGCCTAGAGATTTATCAAACCTTAGAACAATCGATACTGCAATTATTGTCATGAATAAAACTATATAACTGGAATGCAGGTTAAAATATGCCAGCGCAATGTAGGAACTGACAAACCGCACTACAGTTTCAATTACTTCAAATAATCTACCTGCATATACATATAATGCATCAGTTGATTTTTCAATCTTGTCTATTGTATCACCTGAATGATGATCTGTATGCCACGCTGCTGAAAGATTCAATGTGCCGTCAATTAAATATTTCTTATAATTGGCACGGACAAGAAATGCATTCTTGTTTTCAATCACTCGCGCAGGCCCATGAAAGATCCAAAAAGCTATTTCAAGCGCTATAAATAATGCTATAATCTTTATTATAATAGGAAAAGATGACTCAGTTATGCCCATCTCCTGGATAGTGTTAAGCAGCTTTGCTACAACAAGAGGCTCCAGAAAGCTTATCAGGTTTGCAATTATAAATAGCGAGAAGAATATTATTACATTTCCCCTGTTACCTTTTGAATACTCCCAAACCTTTCTTGTGAGAAATATTACTGGATTATTTTTAAAAGACATAATTTAATTTACTGGCAGATTATTTAAAAACTTATGTATTAATCGTAAGTAAAAAGTCAGATGTCATGGAGCACAAGCATCTTCAAAACTTAGGAGGGGTTATTAGAAGGCTCTGCGTCCCCGAATGGGGCTTCCCCCCGCGACGAGCAGGATAAGGAAAAGGATTAAGTTTTGACTGATGATGCTGGTGCTCCTTTAATAGCAGACTTTTTACTTACTATTAATCCTTTTTAACTATCTGCTTAAACACTTCATCTTCATCAGAATCTAATCCATGCTTCCTGAAGAATGTGCATATATTCTTAACATCCCTTTTAAGAAATTCCATGCCTCTCGGGCTATTGAAGGGAGCTGCCTGCGAGAAATCTATGAAAACAGGCCTGTTGTCTTTATTGAGGATATTGAAGGCGCTTAGGTCAGCATGCACAAGCCCTGCCTGATACAGTTTTTTCATACCAGCAATAACATCACTAAACATCTTACTGGCCTCTTCTTTTTTATCTGGAAACAAGTTTTTCAGCATTGGAGATACTGTTTTGTTTCCTATGAGCTCCATCACAATTATGTTATAAAGGCATGTGTATGGCGCAGGCACTCTTACTCCAGCTTCCCTTGCTTTCAGAATGTTCCTGTATTCCCTCTGCGCCCATGCAAATATAACTTTTCTTTTATGCTTCTTCAGCCCAAGGTATCTGGGGTCATATTTGATATAATCATACATCCTGTTGAAATCGCATGTCTCAAGCCTGTATATCTTGACAATGACCCTCTTGCTGCCTTTCACTGCTGTAAATACATTTGATTCCTTTCCTATGAATAAAGGGCTTTCAAGATGATCAAAATGTCCTTGTGAAGAAAGCTTAAAGAGATTTCTGTTTGTAAAATTGTCAAATACATCATTATATGTTTTGAATTTCTCTTTTGTCACACCCATACATGCCATAGTTGGCTATATTATATAAATAACTTTGGTTAGAAATAAAGAATCTAGTTAAAACGATTCTACATCCCGTATACAATGAGCCAATAAATATATAAATAATGAAAAAATATAACCTCATAAGCAATCCATGACACTATCATTTAATTACAACAAAAGTATATAAACATTCAAGAGGGAAAATGAGATATGGCAGCCAAGAAGAGTAATCAAACAAGCGCAACCCGCCTTAAATCTGCAAAACCTGGAAAAAAGCAGGCTAAAAAAACAAAAATGTCCCTATCGATAAAATCCAAGCTGCCTATAGCTATAGATTCTAAAGAAGATATTGATATGATATTGGGACTGCCCCCAGAACCTCTTGAAGAGAAAAAGATTGCAAAGCCAAAAAAGCCTTCTATACTTATTGAAGAAAAGTCTCTTGATAATGTACAGAAAGAGCTTAAATCAAAGAAATCGCAGATTATAGACGAGATAAAAAGGCAGAGCAATGAAGAGCAGAGATGGATAAAGGCAAGGGATAAGATGAAGCAGGACATGGAAGATCTTCTTGAGAAGAAGCAAAAAGTATTTAGTGAGATAGAAGATTACAGGAAGCATAATTCAGGACTTCTCAAAGAGATAAAGAAAACAAGCAAAAGACTGGAAAAAGAGAGATGTGAACTGCGCAGGAAAGAGGAAGAGAAAATAAAGCTGTTGCAGATTGTAGATAAAGAGAAAATACAAATAGAAGGTAAAAGAGAAATATTCAGGCAGAAAGAAAAAGAATTTGCGCGCAAGGAAAAGCTGTTAACTGAGAGAGAGAAAGAGTTTAAAACAAAAGAAACGTATTTTGAAAAAAAGGAAAAATTCATCAAATCAGAGTTAGCAAGAATAGAGGCAAGGAAAGCCCGCATTCCTGACATTAATAAGATGCAAAAAGATATAGATGTAATGAGATCCAGATTAGAGAAAGAAAAAGGCATGCTAAAGCAGCAGGAAGAAGATACATTAAACGCAGTAACACTGCTTGAGAAAGAAAAGAAAAGCTTTGGCAAAAAAACACAAGAATTTGCTTCAAAAGAAAAGATGTTTATAGAGCAGGAGCAGATGTTTGTCGCAAAAAATAAGGAGCTTATAGATAAGACAAGAGATATTGAAAGAAAAGAGCAGAAGCTTGAATCAGATATTGCAGGACTTGAAGAAAAGAAAGGAAGATTAAGCAAGGATATGGATAATCTTAAGCTAAAGGAATCAATTCTAAGGGCTGAGGCAAAAGAGAAAAGGAAAGAGTTGGTCAGTCTTGATAAGGAATGGATGTCTAAGGAAAATATTCTAGAGATTAAAAGGCAGGAGATAAATAATGATCTACCGAAGTTAAAGGCTTATTTCAAGAAGATCGAAAATGCAAAGAAGAAGAACCTGAGCATACTTGAAGAGATGAAGCAAAAAGAAAAGGACATGAAGAGATATGGCCCTAAGATAAAGGTTCTTGATGAAAAATATTCAAAACTCAAATCTCTTGAAGCAAATCTTAGAATTGACAGAGAAAACCTTGTAAAGATAAGGAGTGATATAGAAGAAAACCGGATATTGCTGGCAGATGAAGAGCAGAGCATAATCGGAAGAATAACAAGGCTTGATAAAGATGAGATTATTCTCAGAAAAAAAGAAAATGAAATTGTAGCAGAAGTTGAGAAACTTGAAGAGAACAAGCAGATTATCAAGGCAGAGGAAGCTAAGGTTGTGTCAAATCTTAAGGAACTAAGCAAAAGGGAACGATCTGTTGATGAAGCTGAAAGAAACCTCCAAAAAGCTAAAAAAATCATTGAGATAGATTTTGAAATGAGGGCTAAACAGCTTGGAACCCTCAGAAAAGAGTGGGTATCAAGTATTGATATACTAAACAGAATAAAATCAGACCTTGAATCAGAGAAGACTTTTGTTGATGAGATATCTTTGATAAAAGATGATCTAGATAATCTTAATGATAAAGAGATTGAAGTAATCAGGATGATTAAGCAGATGGAAACATCTAAATCCAGGATGGAAAGGGTTGAACATAAGCTTTTAGATAAAGAGAAAAGATTAAAAAAGCATGAGAAGGATGTTAAAGCAAGAGAGAAAGACGTGAACAGAAAACTCAACCTTAATATGAAACTCTCTGACAAGCTGGACAAAGTAAAGAGCACAATCAAAAAGCTTCCGCAGCTGCAAAGAGATATTGCAAGAACAAAAAGGACATACAAAAGAGAAGCAGCAAAGCTTGACAAAGTCACTACAGAATCTGTTGCAAAAAGGGAAATGCTCAAAGATTTTGAAGCGCAGCTCAATGAAAAAGACAAGAAACTGAAAACGCTGGAAGAGAGCCTTAACAGGCGGGAACAACTTCTTGTCAATATGGAATATGATCTTCTCGAAGAAGAGGACAGGATTGAGAACATAGAGTTCAGGGATTATATTGAAACCGAGCTTAAGCAAAAGCCAGGATCAGAAATTATTCCTGAAGAAGAACCACGCATAATGCTTGCAGAAGAGGATAAAGTACTTCCTTCTGAGATGATACCAAAAGGAGCTGAGAATATCTCTCTCCTGATCAAGCGGGCGAGGAGCCTTGTCCATGCAGCAGATATAGATAAAGCTGAAAGGCTCTGCGATGAGATAGAGCGGATAAAGAAAGAAAAAAAGATTGCCAAGAAAGATGTGAAACAGATAGACTATGATATTATGGAACTTAAAACTGATATCAAACTGGCAAAATTGGCTTAATTCTTATAATCAAATTCTGTATGTAATAAGTCGTATATAAAAGAGCAGTAGCATCTTCAAATCTCAAGATATGATTTTGGAAGGCTCTGCTTCCCCGCAACTGGTTATGCTCAGTTGACACGCAATGTGGAGCATGAAGCTCCATTACGCGGCAATTAAGTCTTATTGAAAGCCGCGAAGTGTGACCTTGTGGTCACACCACCTTTTATCAAATTTTGCTAAAATTTGAGGGACAACCCCCAGCGACGAGCAGGACGTAAAAATAGAAGGAGTTTTGACCTGATGATGCTACTGCTCTAAGAATAACAGACTTATTACATAATAGATAAATACAATATTCAACTCATTTCATCGATAACAGAAAGCTTTGTTGGAGCTCTTGATATCTTCTTATATTTATCATGGGTGGGCATGCTGTACGCGCGGATACATGTTGTGACTATATATTCGATATTACCCTTGTCCAAGGCAAGCCAGCACCTGAATCCTGTCTGCTTGTATCCCTGCCTTATTGCTTCATTGTAATGTTTATCTTCATGATCAAGGATATCCTTTATGTCTGCTTTGGAGAACAAGTCACACTCCCTAAGGAAAAGTTCCAGCTCTCCAATCTTTTTAAAAAAATAGCAGTCTGAAGGATTAAGCAGTTTTGCATAATCCTCATTAATTTTTTTCCCGCCCTGTTTTAGGCTTTCAAAAGCCTTTTCCCTGTCAAGAACTCCTGCTTCAATTCTTGCAAAAGTGAGGTTCTCAAGAGATTTTATCCTCTTATAATAATCTACAACATCCTGATACTTTGTAGTTGGATTCTTATATCCCAAAAATACCCCTCTTATGCTACTGAGATAATCTTATTATCTTTATCAATCTTAAATATCTTTCCAAGGAATTTTTCTACTGTATATATGTTTGTGAGAGCATGCGCAGTAATCTCAGAAACTTTTATTCTGCCGCCTATCAATGCAAGAAATGGAATCAGATTATCACAAAGATGCTTGTCTACTGCTGCGCTGGATTTTATCTCTGACATAAGTTTTTCTGCAGCCTCCTTTCCGACATCCTCTGACCTTTTTCCCCTTTCTCCTAAAGTATCTGCTCCAATTCTGCACTTGCTAAACTCAGCAAAAAGCGTAATGCCTGAGCCAGGAGAGAATGTATCGCAGTATTCTGTCTTGATATCCACTGGCACACCTAAACTGCTCAGATTTCTCTTTGCAGCCTTTGCCTGCCTGTCAGCGACTTCAGCTTTTTCAAGCATAATTGAAGCATGCGATATGCCTGTAATTTGTTTAAGCTCGCCCTGTTCTGTAATATCCAAAGGAGAAACATCTTTCCTAAGCTGAGATATGAAATCATCAAAACAAGGATATCCCTGCGAATCAAGTAATGGAATTACTTTTATATCCACCTTTCCTCCTCCTTTTGGATAATACCCTCTTCTCAACAGCTTAGCATCAACCTTTGCAAGATTCCCTGCAACAGGCAGCAGTATATTATTCATATAATCAAAAGGCATTGACCATTTGACATCAGTGCCGCCTTTTATCTTTATCCTTAGTTCAGAAGGCGCAAATAGCGAGGGCAGCAGCAGCGCCTGCATCATCAGCGTAATTGAGCCTGCTGTGCCTATATCAATATTAAGTGGCTTTGGCTCTATTTTCCCAGGTTCATATTTAAGATAACATGACCCTAGTTCAGCTCCCTTTGTCTTTGCATTGCAGAGATGTTCAAGAGCCTTTATGCAGTAAAGATGCTGGTTCTTCAGGCCGGGATTTGGCCTTCCTTTTCTGATGTCTTTTACTTCAAAACTCTTCCCAGTAAGAGTGGATAATGCAAGAGCAGTGCGGACAATCTGCCCTCCTCCTTCATGATAAGAACCGTCCAGCTGTATCATAATCAGACAGTAAAGTGGCAATCTATATAAAATTATTGGAGGGTCCTATCATGTTCACAAACACCAAAAGATATAATAAGACTTAATAATATTTAATTAATTAGATGAAATACGTAATGATGGGGGATCTTCATGGAAGCGAGCTTAGAGGCTTAGAAACAGCGCTGGATTATCTGGATCCGGATGTATTGATATGCCTGGGAGACTTTGACCAGATAAAGACCATACATCAATTCAGGGATATAGAAGAAAGATATGAAAATGATGGTAAAAAGGTGATTAAGGTTGCCGGAAACCATGACCATGCAATCTTAACTGGTTTTGATATCTATTCTGGAACCTTACGGATGCAGGACAAGACAAGCAGAGAGCTTCATGAAGAACTAAAGCAGGACCCTGTTGCCATAAAATATATTGATGATCTGGTGAATACAAATAAGACAGAGCAGGTATTCTTAGACAAAGATAAATTTGGTGAAAAATACAGGACAATTATTATACACGGCGCATATGATGGTGATTTGTATTCTTATCCATCTTGTTCTCCTGAAATAAAGCATCTATGGATGCGTTTGAGAACCAAATACGATTATGCAAAAAACTTTGATGTTATGCAAAGGAAAGGATTCAATGTGATGATAAGGGGGCATGACCACGAACCTTCTTATGCATATGAAGATTCCAATAGAGAGATATTCCTGTGTGCTCCAAAGATGAATAATTCTTTGGAAGAAAGCCATTTTGAATACAAATTAAAGCATAACAGGCGGTATGTAATAAACCCTGGCGCGCTCTTTAACCATCATTTTGCAATGATAGATACAGATGTCCCAGATGCAGAAGAGCCAATACTGAAATATTTTAAATTATGATCAACAATAAAGAAAAAAAGAAAAAACAAAAGATTACCAGCTTATCTTCTCAAGCTCTTCGTCAATCCCTTCAAGTTCTGAGAGATCAAGATCAGATTCTATTTCAATTGTGTTGATCTCATACTCTCCTTCAGGAGCAGCTTCTTCTACCACCTGAACTTCTTCCCCTACTGAAATATCCTCTTCCTCTGCAGCTTTCTTTTCTGCGCAGCCGCAAAGCATAAGAAGATTCACAGCAATTGCAAGGATGAACACAGCTTTGAGCAGGTCTGATTTTTTCATTCTTCACTCACCTCCTCAGCGACAATTTCTTCATCTACTAAGGCAAGAGCTTCCTCTGATTCATCTTCTTCAAGTTCTGACGCCCCTCCTGCCTGATTTATTGAAAGGACTATTTCCCTCAACTTTGACTGCGCATCCTTGAGTGCAGCATGAGCATCTTTCATCAGTTGCTGGCCTTCCCTTACAATCGCAGTGTCAGGAACATCCTTGGTTTTTGCTTCAGTAAACTTATCCATTGCTGCTTTGTAATTCTCTTTTGCTGATTCTATGCTGCTGTCGAATTCATCAACATGCACCTGGATGCCGTTTGTGTCAATGCCGTTCTCTGCCATCCTCTCCATTATTCTTTCAAGCTTGATTCCAAGCTGTTCTGATTTGACAATTATGCCTCCTACTCTTGCATTTACTGTTCTTCCTACTGTGACTCCAAGTCTCTTTTCCATTATTTGCCATTTATTCTTTATCTGATTCACAGCCTGAAGAACCTCTTCTTTTGATTCTGATGCAAGGATTGTATTTTTTGCTTCTTTAATCTCTGCAATATAATCCTCTATCTCATCAAGCATCTCAGCTGCTTCCTCTTCAGTAAGATCCTCATTTGATTCAATCCTGCTTCTTACCTTATTAAGGTGCTCAATGATAACATCTGCGATGTTTGAGACATGTTCCTGCGCATTTACCCTGATTTCTTCTCTTATCATCTGGCATTCTGCGCTCTCATCTTCTGTGCATTCCTGAACCCTTTCTTTTGCTCTTGTAAATTTCTCTTTTGTCTCACTGAACCTCTGCTTCGATATATTGTATCTTTCTTTTATCTTAAGATATTGCTGTTTTACGTTCTTTAGTTCTGAAGCAGCAATTTTCCTTGCCTTGTAAGCATTCTCTTCCTTAAACTTTTTGAAATCTTCATCTTGCTGGATCTCATTAAATCCTGCAATCTTATTCAGTTTCCTCTGCTCAAAATTCTGTAGCCTTACCAAAGCCGCTTCTCCAAGAGCTTCTACTTTTTGAACCCTTTCCTGCAATCTTTCTTCGCATGCTTCAGGGTCATCTGTTTGGTCGCATTTGCCAACAGCCATTTGCAGAATCATTCTTTTCTCTTCCCTGAAATCTTCTTTACCCATCTCTTGTATCCTTCTTGCAGCAACGCTTTTCAGAATAGGTATTCCCTTTCTGACAGCTTCAGATATCATTGCCCTCTCTACAACCTGTTCCCTTATGGAAGGCTCTCCGCTTCCTGATTCTGATGCAACTATATCGTCTGTTGCATTATCCTCAACATATTCTGGTGTAGGTATTAGTCTCTTGACAATATTCTGCGCAAATACTGCTGGCACAATACTTACCATAAATACAGCCAGAACAAATATTGCCATTATTTTTTTATTGATTCTCATTTTCTCACCTTTTGTGATTTTTGACCAGCAAAGATTGTCAATAATGTTACCTAATTATCATATATTTAATTATTTTCCTTGCTGACCTGCTAATCATAAGTTAGCAGGCATTTTTAAATAAACTTATGATATCCATACAAATAAAAGTTCATTCTCAGGCCTAATACTTTATAAAACTTTATAAAGTTTTGTTTTACTTCTTAAAGATAGAAATACCCTTGTTTTGGCAAATCAAACAATAATCATAGAGATTTATATATATTTATAAATGGATATATTTTTATATATGTTTATTATTTTTATTCATATGGCTCATTCAATGATAAAGAAGATATGCATGCTTTTTATAATAACTTTCAGTATTTTCTTGTGTATTAACTGTTGCGCTAGTCCGGTATCTGCAGCTATGATAAGCGGAACAATATATGATATCTCACTTGAAAAAGCCGAAAATGTGATTATAGAGATTGATACATCACCTAAACAAAAATTCATCTCAAAAGATGGGAGCTATAGCTTCAATGTTCCTATAGGCAGATATACAATCAATGCAGGCATATATTCAGACAATCTTCTTGATGCATTTGCAGCAGAGAACATATCAATCATTACTGAAGGTGAATATCATCTTGACCTGATCATATTCCCTTATATAGGCGCTGATGAAGAGCTTATATCAGGGATTGACATATATATCCCTGATAAGCTTTTTGAAGACAAAGATGTCTATGCGCCAGATAAGGAAAAAACAGGGCTCTGGCTTATCATAAGTATTATAATTATAATACTGGCAGCTTTAATCATTTTTATTGCAGCATTCTTTGTTATCAGAAAGATGATAGCAAAACCTATAAGGAGGTCTGAAATACAGGCTGGAGAGGCACCAGTTAAAGAAAAGACAGGTGGGACACTAATATCTGTAACCAAGGATCTCCAGGATCTTATTGAAATCATAAAAAGGGAAGGTGGAAGAACAACACAGAAGGAGATAAGAAAACACATACCTCTTTCAGAAGCAAAGATAAGTCTGATGATAGCTGAGCTTGAAGACAAAGGGATAATAAAGAAGATAAAGAAAGGCAGGGGAAATATAATAATATTGAGGATTTGAGCTTTATGATTCTTCCTTGTCCAGTATCCTGAAAAACACAGTAACCCTGTACACATCCTTGCTTGTCTGCCTGTTTCTTGTGAAAATCGACCTTGTCATCTTAAGTTCAGATTTCTTGAAAGCCCTTTTCATCTTGTTTCCAAGGCTTCTTGCAAATCTCTGTGAGGATATGTATATATCAAAGCCGTTTTTCTGCGGAAGGATATTAGCAATAAATACATCAGGGTTTTTCTTAAGCTGATTATTGATGAAATTTATTAGCTCATCATTTGGGTCTCTTAACTGTATGACAGCTTCAAAATAGCCCTCATGCTTTGTAGCCTTGTTCAGCACAAACTTAGGTATTTTGTATTTTGGCATTTGGTAAGAATAATGTCCTCTCAATTTTACTTTCTTTGGAAGATATGGGTAAACTCATCTAATTGCTCATCTCTTATCTTTTGAAAGTCAACAAATAAATCACTTTCTCTAACCATATCCTGTCCAATATCATGATAATGAGAAAATATAATTATGTTTTTTCCGAGATTCTTAATTGTTCTAATAGATTCAAGTAAATCAATATCACCAGAGAACAAAACAGCAATATCATAATTATTTAAGTAAGCATTGGTAACCAGATCAACAGCGAGCTGTACATCTATACCTTTTTGGTAAATCCCTTTGCCTGGTGTGAATTGCAGAGGTTTTTTCCTAACCTCAAAGAATGGGTAATTACTTACACGTTCAAATAGCTTTTTTTGCCCTTCCTGACGTTTTTCTGCTTTATATAAAAGGTCTTGGTAAAATTCTTTGTCCTGAGAATTTTCTGATGTTCTCATAACATCTTTTATCTTCTTGAATAAAGCCGGAGTGTATTCTCCAGTATAAAGATATGTCCGGATATGTGTTAATTGCTTATTTTTATATTGTTCATTGTTGGATAGATATCGCATAACAAAGTTATGCAGCTTATACTTATCCAGTACCCTGTCCTGTCCCCTTTCCCTCTGGATATGAGATATAATATGATTGAAGTTGTTGTAATCTATAAATATCATTAATCTCATCTTATAGCTCATTGATGATAGCAGATTTATAAAACTTTCGCAGAAAAGTAAGTAAAAAGTCAGATGTAACGGAGCATAAGTATCTTCAGGTCAAAAAAATAGTAAGTAAAAAGTCAGATGTAACAGAGCACAAGCATCTTCAAAACTTTGGATGAGCTTTGAGAAGGCTCTGCGTCCCCGCAACTGGTTACGCTCAGTTGACACGCAATGTAGAGCATGAAGCTCCACTACGCGGCAATTAATTCTTATTGAAAGCCGCGAAGTGTGATCTTGTGTCACACCATCTTTTACCAAATTTTGCTAAAATTTGAGGGACAACCCCCCGCGACGAGCAGGATAAGGAAAAGGATTAAGTTTTGACTGATGATGCTAGTGCTCTTTGAATAGCAGACTTTTTACTTACAAAAAATACAAAGATTTATAAAATTGTAAGATATTAACCTATTATATCTAAAAAAAAGGGGGGGATCTTAATGAAATCGCTGACACTTGTTGATGTAGTTGAGAATTCTACATCCAAAACTGATTTGAGTGATTTATCAATAAACAGCGTTGTTAAAGAGGCTTCTTATTTTAAGAGAATAAAAAGAATTGCAGCTGGGCTATTAAGCGCAGTAGTTCTGACCTGGGTTGTATTTGCAGGACCTGCATATGCAACAGTAAAAGGCAGATGTGATAACTGTCATACTATGCATTACAGCCAGGGTGGAGGACAATTAGCAGGATGGGGCACTGAAGGACCCTATAATACACTTCTTCTAAATAACTGCATGGGCTGCCATACTACTCCAACAAGCGGTGATGCCTATGACGGCACAACACCTTTTGTGACAGGCACAGGATTAAATGATAATGCTTGTCTTGCAGGCGGGGTGTTTCCGGCAATTATGGGTACAGGCGATAATGATGACAACCATCATGGTATGGGAAACAAAAATGCTCCTGCTGGTTATAATGGTGATTTTTACACTGGAGTTGCAGATGGATTAAGTTGTGCAGGCACTAACGGATGCCATGGCAATGAAACTGATACAGATAACATGAAAGCTATCAAGGGCGGACACCACGATACATCATTAGCATTCAGGATGTTATATGTTGATGGAGACTCAGTCGAAGGGGATGGCGCTGCTGATTATGAGGAGGCGATGATTAAGGACCCTACGACAACTGTTGTTACAAGCGGTGTGGATCAGAATGTTAATATATACTGTGCTGGTGCACCTTCGGTAGTCACTAAAGCGACTATCAGCGAACTGTGCGCAAAGTGTCATGGCGTGTTTCACGGCGCAGGTACTGGATTAGCAAGTCCATGGGTAAGGCACCCTACAGAAAATATAATATCCTCAGACTGGGAGATTGGTAGCGGTACTTACGTTCTGGATGGAGATGACTACAAAAATAATCCTGTGGGATTTGATGCAGCTGTAATTGACAATGCTGAGAAAAGAGTCACCTGTCTTTCATGTCACAGGGCGCATGGTACAGACAATGATGATATCCTTAAATGGGCATATAGTACTCAGCAGGCAAACACTACAAATGAGTTTGGATGTCTTGGTTGTCATGATACTCAAAGAGGACCAGACACACCACAGTAAATCTAAATCATTTATTTTTCTTCCAATTTCCAATAGATTTATATGCCTTTCCCTAAGATTGTATTATAATATGGCAAATAATAAGCCCAAAATCACATGGAAAAAGGTATGGTGGTTTATCTGGGAAGATGAAAGCATATGGAGCTGGATTGCAAATGCCGCAATAGCATTCGTACTCATAAAATTTCTAGTATACCCTGGCCTGGGTTTTATGCTTGACACCAATTATCCTATTGTAGCTGTAGTATCAGGCAGCATGGAGCATAAGATAGCAGCAAGCCCTGTTGATCCTACTGGCCAATTTAGGCTGTGCGGCAAAGTATTTGATGAAAAGCACTATATAAACTTTGACGAATATTGGGATACATGCAAAGACTGGTATCTGGTGAATACAAACATATCCAAGCAGGATTTTAAGAATGTTATATTCCATAACGGGTTCAATACAGGAGATATAATGATTCTTGTAGGGGAAGAACCAGAAGATTTAAAAACAGGTGATGTAATTGTTTATAAGACTGCAAGGCCTGACCCTATAATTCACAGGATTGTTAATATAGTGGAAGAAAACGGAAGTTATTATTTCCAGACAAAGGGGGATCATAATCCTGGGTCAAACGGCGATGAATACAGGATTGCAGAGGAGCAGCTTATAGGGAAAGCAGTATTTAGAATTCCACTGCTAGGCTGGATAAAAATAGGGTTTGTGAAACTCCTTGTTACGATAAATATCATAAAATAGGTGGTAAATATGTTTTGCCCTAAATGCAAAAATCTGCTGATGGTAAAGAAAGAGGGAAATAAGAAAATACTGGCTTGTTCATGCGGATATAAGGAATCTAAAATTGAAGACAAGCCCATGATCAAGGAAAAGGTCAGTATTGAACATAAAGCTGTAGAGGTCATAGACGATGAGCTTGAGCTGAGGACTCTTCCTAAAACAGAAGCAGAATGCCCTAAATGCCATCATAGGATAGCATATTTCTGGCTTAAACAGACGCGCGCAAGCGATGAGCCTGAGACGAAATTCCTGAAATGCGAGAAATGCAAACATCTCTGGAGAGATTACAGCTGATGCGTAGCCGCCTCAGCTACCCACTGTGGGTTGTCTGGCTGCGCCAGCCAAGCCCACTAGCAAAAAATTAAAATTATTTTCTTTTTCTGGTTATCAACAATCCAGCCAGTACAGCCACTAATCCCAATCCTAAAGTCAATATACTAAACTCTGGGATCTCAGCGCTTGTTATAGTCGCATTATCAAAAGCAGTCAATGTTGAGAATCCTGTCTTGCTGCATGTGACATTGTAATCCTTTAATCCTTCTGTCACAAATGTCCTGTTGTAAGTGTATACAACGCCTTCAGCCATTGGATAGTTTCCGTCAGTGAAATAGATTGTGCAGTTTGCTCCTGTGATAAAGCTGTCATCTGTCACATTTCTGTAATCTGCAGTGAAATGCACTTCCTGACCAACAAGCTTAGGATCATCTGCATCAATAGTAAGGCTTACATCTGCTTCTGCTGCATAACCGCTGAATGAGCTGACTGTAACAGTTAAAGTTGAACCTGTACATTGGATATCAGTGCACCTTGGAGCAAGGCACTGGTTGTCTTCTGCAAATATTGTATCTCTTGTTGATTCTGTCTCTGAATAGAACACATAAGGCGATGCGCAGTCCACATTATAGAATGTAAGGATTGCTGAATTGTTAAGTTCGCTGTATGCAGATGAATTAAGATATACTACCTTGTCAGCCATTATCAGAGCAGAATCAAGGTCTATATCCCTTTCATGAAGATCAAGCGTTGATTCTGACCAGTCGATTTTTGCTTCAGAGCTGTTTACAGCGAAATCTTTTACTGTGTGATTGCTGATAGCGTTTGTGAAGTAAGTGTATACTGTTGGGAGGAATGAAGGTGCTGTGCCATCTGGAAATGTAAAATCCCAATGGATATTGTAATCCAACTGCTCATTCATACTTCCATATATCCATACATCATACCTAATGTCAGGAACACTGTTATCAAAGTTTGTTGAATCAAAATACCCTTTGTAAACGCCTGCTGAAACATGAGTCATATCTGATTTTGTGTGTGAGTCATAGATAATGCCATAATGGTTTGTCAAATTTAATTTTATGCCATGAGGATCATATAACACTCCATCTCTTCTTATTGTAATCTGATACCATACATCATCTCCAACATAATAAGTAGATGTTCCTGAAGGATATAAAAATTCTGTCTCAATGCTGAAATTATAACTTGCATCTGATCCTGAACAATCTTCGTCTATACCATTTCCAACAATATCATAAGCCTCAGGATTAATATCTGCATTATTATCATTGCAGTCAGGAACAGTTGGATTGTCGCATTGAGTTAAGTTTGTGCCTTCTGCACCATAACCATCGCCGTCATTGTCAACGCAAGCAACAACTCCTTCAGAATATTCTATAGTGATTCCACTCAACTCAGGAGTGTTTGAACTATCTGTTGTTTTTAGGTCAATTGCAAAGTCCAGTGTGCCTGCGCTGAATCCAGAAGACCATTGGCTTTCTGTTATTGCTTCCAAAGTTGTTTTAGACATTCCATTTGTTTGCAAGTCATCTAATAATGATGTTTTCCAACTGTCACCATACCAATACTTCCAATTGCTTCTCCCATCAAAACTTACTAAATATTTAATCGATGTATCAGCAGGAGTTGTTTCAGTTGTTGTAATTGATTTGATTGTATTCCATGAAGAAGTGTCTATCTGAGCATTGTTTGAGTAGATGTAGTATGGTTGGGAGGTGTGATAGGAAACCAATGGTCCCATCATCTCAATTTCACCAACCTGAATATAGTAAGCACTGGTTGTATGATATTGTCTTAGACCATATACTCTATACCCATTATAATAATTAGGATTATCAAATGTAAAATTATCCCATGCCGCAGTTGCGCCAGTATTTAACCCCCCAACTATAGTTGTCCAACTTCCGTCTGCCCCATTTGTGCTATCGGTACTACCTTGTATTGAAAAGTCTTTGAA
>DAOVBM010000042.1 GCA_030670545.1 Candidatus Woesearchaeota archaeon | reverse complement strand
CTGTTTCTGTCTAATGCTCATGAGATGCACAAATCCAGAAGGCTTGATGATATAATAGATAAGTATGAGTCTGATAAAAGGAGTAGACACATTAAAATTACAAAAAATGCGCTAAAAGCTGTAGGGACAGGGACAGGATATACTGCTGCTTCTGCTGGAACTTTTGCAGCATCATATTACGGCACAATAGTTCTTGTACCTTATATACTGGAGTACTGGCATTACGGCGCGATTGCTTCTGCAGGATCACTGGGTGTTTGTGTTGCTGCTAAAGGTGCTAGTGTAGCTACCAAAAGCATTGCCAAAGGTACTGGCGCAGCTGCCAGAAGCATTGCCAAAGGCACTGGCACAGCTGCCAGAAGCATTGTCAAAGCAGCGCCTGCAGCATGGGAACGTACTTCACATATATTGAGATATCTTGGAGATACCATAAATTACAATAGGTGGATGAACAAAGGCGTTGGATATTTTGGAAATATTATCAAAACTAACAAGTTGTTTGAGCCTAAGGTTAAAAAGAAGATACATCATAAGGAAAAGCCAGAATCCATGATTGATGATAATATAGAGAAATATATATCAGCTCTTAAGGAGAATATATCTTTCAATAAGGGACAGTCTAATTTTAAGGATTATTTCCACAGCATATATAAAGTAACAATCGAAGATAAAGGTTTTTTCTCTCGTTTATTCTCTTTGCACAATGTAGACAAATTAGGTAATTCATCTTATGAACTGAGAATAAATACAGCAAGACAATCATTATATAAAAAAGCAAAGCTTTTTGCTGAATCCAGCTCATCTATATATTATGACCTATTGAGGATAGGAAAAATGCTGAAAGAGAGCGGAGCATGGGTTCACAACACAATATCTCTAGAAAGATGCATCCTTGATGCTGTACATAGTTCATCTTTAGATGATGTTGCTGAATCATTCAGCAGAGGTGAAGAATCATTCAAAGAAGATTTCCAGATGCTTAGTGATAGTGAAAGGAAAAACATAATTAAAAAAATCCTGAGCAAGGAGATAGTATCTGGAAATGGGCTTGGTGAATGGCTGGTAGTTAACCATAATGTTGATATAGAATATGTTGCAAGAGAGAGCATGACAGGAGCGTATTTTGGCAAGATTATGTCATACCTTGAGAACAGCATGGTAAGCGCTGCAAAGTATGAATATGGCCTGCTTACTGCAAAGGAAAAGCTTGATTTTATTACAAAGCTCAAAGAGAAGAAAGATAGTAGTCAGGATGATAATAACAATAAATCAATCAATGAACTAGATAGCTATATAGAGTATAATGATAAGATTATAGGCGCATATCATCAGTTAATCCACCGCAAATTGAACCATTTGAAATCCCGGTTCAAGCCCTGCAAAAGAGTACCTGCATTCAGGTATAGAAGGATAATAAGGCAGATTCAGCCTAATTATATAGGTAGCAGTCTTGAAGATTTTTTAGTTTTATCTACTGCAAACAAGTTAATTAATCAAAACCATTTTAGAGACTCAGATTCTTATAATCATGAAATAATACATAAGATATTCTCAAAGCCAGGGTGTGAGCGGTCAGGCTTGCTTGAGACTGCAAAGAGATATATGTGCGAACATGAATACAGGCAGCTGGAAGGTCTTGTAAAAGTCTCAGAGGTATGAATCTAACTATGGACAATCATATGATTATATTGGAGGATGAGCTGGCAAAAGCTTATGCTGATTTTGTAGGCAAGAGAAATATAGCAGGTTTATCTGCTGAAGATCATATAATAAAGATAGGCAGGTTTGGAAGGACAGCCTGCAGCATGAAAGAGGAGAATAAAGAAGATGAAAATAGCATATCAGAAGAAGGTCCAATATATTATGTTTCTGCAACAGATGAACAGGAAACATGTGAACCTGTATTTATGTATTCATTTGATAATATTATCTTTAAAGAACTCAAGCAAAGGGCTGCAATGGCAAAAGAGCTGCTTGGCATAAAAGATAACTGCATATCAATGATTGATGCAGATATATTAAAGAAAGACAGGAAATTTATCTGTAAGACATCGCTGTTAATCAATGATGAAAGATACATCTCTGCGCATAAGATAGTTAGTCTGCTTGATAATATCACTTCAGATTCTTTCCAGGTAAGCATAGATCAGCACCAGACTAAATTGTTTATTGATTCTGCAAAATTCTTTAAAGAAAATATGATCTCAATATCAGATTTATACAAGAATAGGAATATATTTTTCTCGCAATATGAATTTAGTTCATATTTGAGTTATTATGGTGAAAATAGCATAAAAATCAATTATTTCTCCAACAGCGCAAACAGTTCTCTGCCAGATTCTAAAATAATTGCATTTAATAATCCTTTATTCTTTGGACACCTTAATGATCTGGGAGCCATAAGGCTGGATTATGATTACATTGAGATGCTCAAGCAAAATGTCCAGAATGATATAATCTCTAAAGAAGATACATCATCCTGCGAAAAGGGCAGTCTTACATATTATTCACAGTTATACCAGAAAGCACAAGGGGGTTCACAAAAGCTGTTTATGATAGACTCTTTGATGAATTTCAGGGATGCTGCAGAAATACTTAAGAAAGAGGGATACTTAAACAGCCATTTCCCTTTTATTGCTGATTTCGACAATGAATTTTTGAAGGATATGTACAATAAGGTTAAGATTAAAAATCAATATGGAGGTATTGAAAATGGGAATTGATAAAGAACTAAAAGAAGCGCTTGGCATTGAGCAGCACAAGCCAGATGATTACAGGCAAAAAGTCTCTGAGGCTTATAAGACTAAAAGGAATGCCAATTTCATGAAGGCTGCGCACAAGGTAAATAAGAAATATCCTGAAATAGGGGCGGGACTTGCTTCAATCATTACTGCAGTGTTTGCCAACAGGAATCTGGAAGACAATCTGGCAAAATTAAGCAGAAACCGCACAATGCAGCTTAATGAATATTTGATAAACAACATTGCAACATACGGCAAAAAGAGAAAAATGGATGCTGCGCAGGCTGTGAATGATGATAGTGTAATGCTCCAGTCAATTATTGCTGCATATGGTTCAATGGATACATATAAGCAGGAATTCCTTGAAGAAGTAAAAGTCTGGAATGATAGGTTCACTATGTTGGAGAAAGCAGCATCAAACCCCCTTTTTTCAGCAGGGATGAATTTAATAAGTAAGGTAACTTACAAGCACAAGCATCAGGAGATTATGGACATATATAAGCAGGTCAATTCTTTTGTTAAATCTGCAAACCTGACTCTTGAGGATGCTGGGTCTTTCGGCCAGAATCTTGTAAAAGAATATGCAATGATAAATGCAAGAGAAATCAAAAAGTATGAGAAGCTATACAATACTGCAAAGAAAGCTAGATAGATTCTCATTCTTTTTTCTTTTTAAATTAATGTTCATCTACAAGCTAATCAAGGATAAGTATCGAAACCTTTAAAAAACTTCTTTTATTTTAGGTTTATATCCCTGAGGGGGTCTTGTTTTGTCGCATAGCTATGATAACAATAATGACTGCAATACAAACTATACTTATAGCATATCCCCACTTATTATTATTGAAATATGTAGAAAGAAGATTTGCAAAAAGTATTGCCATTGCTATTATTAATCCTTCTACAATATTTGATGCACTAACTTTTATTTTTTCCATATAGGATAGATTTCAGTTATTCTTTAAAAACTTAAAGGAGGTAAAACAGGAGGAGTGATAAAAAATTGGGAAATAAGAAAAGACTTTATCATTTCCTTTGTGTGCTTACCCATACTATATCAATATCTATTGATTTTTCCTTTTTTACTAAAAAGTATATCATTCCAATTAATATAGTGAGTAGGATTATTTTGTTTATTTTTTCTAACATTAATAAAATAATACCAACACTTAGTGCAATAAAGATTTCATTTTTATTCTTTAAGACCATGACATTACATCCAATCTTAGTTTATTTAAATCCTAACTAAAAAATCAGAGATAAATAAATGAAAATACAAAAATTTAGATTATATTTTTAATTTATATTTAAATCCTAACTTTATAAAACAGGAAAATTAAAGTGATGGTGGGGTTGGAAAACCCCTTTCAATCCAGTAACAAATCCTCGATGAATATCTTTATCTTAAGATATTCACTATTATTATTATTATTATCATGTTCATCCTGGCTTTCATAGCCTACAGTGCTTGAATATCTTGTAGCTGTTGCAAGGTCCAATCAGGCTAGGTAAGGGTTATCGTAGGAAAATTTCATAAACAGAAATAATATAAATATGATTTATAATCTTTGTGAGTTAAGCACATTGTGCCGATTATTCGCGAAAGCTTTTTAAACTTCGTTTGAATCATCATTCATATCTATTTTGATTATATATAACATATCTCGCAAAGTCTGGTCAAACTCACAAGCGGGGGTAGCAAAGTCTGGTCAAATGCGCAGGACTTAAGAGCCATGATGGAATAACTCACATCTGTGTGAGATATCCTGTTCCTTAGTGGATTCGAGGGTTCGAATCCCTTCCCCCGCATCATTCTCTTCTTCTTGTCTTTTCTATTTGCTTAAGTGGGCTTGGCTTGCGCAGCAAGACAACTCACTTCGTTTGCCAGCTGGCGAAAGAGCTGGTTAGTATCCCTTCCCCCGCATCATTCTCTTCTTCTTGTCTTTTCTATTTGCTTAAGTGGGCTTGGATTGCGTAGCAAGACAACTCACTTCGTTTGCCAGCTGGCGAAAGAGCTGGTGACCATCCCTTCCCCCGCATCTTTTTTTTCAATAACATTTATTAATCATAAAGTATTCCTGAAGAAGAATATGGAACATATTTTTACTGATGAGAATATCTCAAACTTCTGTAAACTTACCAGGGATATGAATGATCTGCATAATCCTGAGTTTATGAGGGAGAAAGGAAAATTAGCAATAGTGCCTGGTATGCTTATATTAACCTATACTGCTAATATTGCTGGAGATTTTTTAATGTCCAGAGCAAATAATATTGAAGCTTATTTTAACTCATTCTTAAGTTCAGGTGAGGAAGTAGACCTTTATGCGATATCTCGTCCTTTAAAACCATTGGAGAGAATACTTTTTGCTTATAAGGACAATGGCTCTGAAGAAATTCTATCTTCAGGAAATAATCACTCTAGATTATATCAAAGTGATAGCACTGGCTACAAATCATTTGAGGGTGTAAAAAGAGAATTTGGAACTACTTCTAAAGAAATTGGAGAGTTTGCAAATAAAATAAAAGCAAAAAATGAGGATATTGCAGGATTTTTATTTTCTATTGCCTTTTCCACAAATGCTTTGTTTGAAAGTGTAGTTGACCCCCAAAGTGAAAAAGAAAAAGAAGTAAGTTCTATTTTTAATAATACAGAGGAGAATAAGAAGATTCTCCCCGCATATAAATCATTTAAGATATTTATGCCGGATGGATTTAGAAGTGTAGATCCTGGGATGACTCTTGACTACATCACTGATATTAATAAAGTTGGAACAAAAGGAAGAGATTTCATGTTAGACATAGAATGCAGGCAGGAAGATAATATTCTTTATCGCTCGGTCTATGAGCTGGTGGCAATACCTAAAAAAATATTAATAAGAAGAGCAAGTAATATCCCATATAAGTAGTAAGTTAGTTATTTTCTATAAAGTTTCATATTTCTTGTCCACAAGATAGATCCTTACATCTCTTGCTGAAAGAATGTCTGTAGATTCAATTTCAATAATTTTTTCTTCAAGTTTGCTGCCATTGATTTCACTGCCAGTTTCAATAAGCTGTTTAATTCTTTTTTCTTTCTCTCTTTTCTTTTTCTTGCTTATAATTCCTTCCACAAAGACATCATAGGGAAGCTTTGCATTATTGCCTGTGTTATGGACCAGATTGAAATAGATATTGCCATAAATGATATCCATAAAATTATTCCCTTCAAAGATCACAGCTTTATTATAACGCTTACTGCTTTGATTTTGGTTTTTTCTTATTTTTGCAGTATCAGACGTAAAAATATAATGAACCTTCTTTGCATTTTTGCTTTGGGAATCTGATTCTTCATAAGAATTTTCTATCTCTTCAGTTCTTTTTAGGGCATTGATCAGGTACAAATCGGTTTCAGGCTGGTTAAAGAAGATGAAATTAAAGACTCCGGTTAAAGGTCCTACCTGGTTTGTGTATGGTATGGCTTTGCTGAAATCTTTTTGTGTCTGATCCTCCCAGAATTTAATCAGGTTTCTCTCATAATCAAAATCAAACTTGATGCCTGTCTGGTTCTCATAGAGTTTTTTCTGTGGAATGATCTCCTTTAATTTATCTGTTATAAATCTCTTACCTATAAGATGAAATGTTTCATCAAATCTTGTTTCAATACTCTTTATCATCTCTTTATAGTCCTGTGTGTGTTTCCCAAAAAGGTATAATACAAGTTTGCTCCATCCATTTGTGCCTATAGGTTTTGTAAGGTTGAATGTTGAGGTATAACTATCTCCTTGTTTCTGCATCTTAAAAGAGGCATTCATTTTCATATTCATGCCCCATTCACATTTCATATGTACATCATATATAAGTTCTATTTCTTTAACTTTATCAATAGAATTTTTTACAGTTTCTTCAAGAAAAGATTCTGCTATATCTCTTGCTTTTTCATCAGGACTTTGAGCTGGTTTTGCTTCTTTTAGAAATAATAATCTATAGGATGCAAAAAGACCTGCTAATGAAAGATATTTAATAAACCTTCTTCTTGTCAACTTCTTTTCATTTATCAACGTCAAAGTCTATTCATCCAAAATATTCCGGCTTTTCTGCTTCCATCTGCTTGGCCCTTGCCCTTGAGAACGAATCCTTGAGGTCAGCATATGATTTGTCAATATCTTTTGTGACAGACGGCCTTACCTTTTGCAACGCTTCCTCAAAATTCTTCATTGTTACTGTCTTGGTCTTGATATCTTTTCTCAGCGCCAGCATGCCTGCTTCCCTGCATACTGCTTCAATGTCTGCTCCTACATAGCCTTCTGTCTTTTCTACAAGTGTCTGTATCTTAACCCCTTTGATTGGCATATCTTCTGTATGAATCTTGAAAATTTCTTCCCTTGTCTTCTTGTCAGGAGCAGGTGTCAGTATTATCCTGTCAAACCTTCCAGGTCTCAACAGCCCAGTATCGATAATATCTGGCCTGTTTGTAGCAGCTATCACAACAACATCCTGAAGCTCTTCAAGGCCATCCATCTCAGTGAGGAGTTGATTCACAATCCTTTCTGTGACATGCGCATCTGTTGATATGCCTCTTCTTGGAGCTATCGAATCAATCTCATCAAAGAATATTATCGTCGGAGATGTCTGCCTTGCTTTCTTGAAAACTTCCCTTACTGCTTTCTCGCTTTCTCCTACCCATTTTGACAGCATCTCAGGCCCATTTACAAGTATAAAATTGGATTCACTTTCTTTTGCGACAGCCTTTCCGAGGAGAGTCTTTCCTGTTCCAGGAGCTCCGTAAAGAAGTATTCCTCTTGGAGGTCTTATCCCAATACGCTTGAAAGCATCTGGGTTCTTTAAAGGCCATTCAACAGCTTCTTTAAGCTCTTGCTTTACGTCTTCAAGTCCGCCTATATCTGTCCACTTTATATTTGGGATTTCTACAAACACTTCTCTCAGTGCGCTTGGCCTGACAACTTTTAGTGATTCTTTGAAATCATTCATGCTTATAACAAGTTTTTCAAGAAGGTCTTTTGATATAGCCTCTTCCTCATGAAGCTTAAGCTCAGGCATTAATCTTCTTATAAGGACCATGGCTGCTTCTTTTGCGAGTGATTCAAGGTCAGCTCCAACAAATCCATATGTTATATTTGCAAGATAATCAAGATTAACATTCTTTGCAAGAGGCATGTTCCTGGTGTGGATCTGAAGCACTTTCTTTCTTCCTTCCTTACCAGGTACTCCTATCTCAATCTCCCTGTCAAACCTCCCAGGCCTCCTTAGCGCAGGATCAAGGATATCTGGCATGTTTGTAGCTGCAATCACGACAACTTTTCCTCTGCTCTTCAGACCGTCCATAATTGATAAAAGCTGCGCAACAACTCTTCGCTCTACTTCTCCTCTGGTCTCTTCCCTTTTTGGGGCAATCGCGTCAATCTCGTCAATGAATATGATAGAAGGGGCATTCTTCTCTGCTTCTTCAAATATCTTCCTTATATTCTCCTCGCTCTGTCCGTAGTATTTTGACATTATCTCAGGCCCGTTTATTGTGAGGAAATGCGAGGATGTCTCATTTGCGACAGCTTTTGCAAGAAGAGTCTTTCCTGTTCCTGGGGGACCATGCAGAAGAACTCCTTTAGGAGGCTGTATCCCAAGCCTTTCAAACACTTCTGGATGTTTTAATGGAAGCTCAACCATTTCTCTTATCTTCCTTACTTCTTCTTCGAGTCCTCCTATATCCTCATAGCTTACTTCTGGCAGCCTTTCCTCTTCCTTGAGTTCTATGGCCTCAGGATTGAATTCAACTTCAGTCGAATCTGTTATGATGACAGCGTCTTTGGGACTTGTATCTGCTACAATAAATTTCAGATCACCAAATCCAAAGCCTCCAACGCTTTCTTCCATGAAATTGAATATATCTTCAAATGGGGACTCGCTCATTGTCCGTCTCCTTGTTTTTGTCCCGCCCAGGGCCACTATATCCCCTTTTATAACTGCCCTGCCCAGAAGTCCCTGTTTAAACAGCATGGGTGATGCCTTGACAATGAATCCTTCTTTTGCAGGAGCTATAAGAACTTTCTTTGCTTCCTCTATTTTTGCCTTTCTTATCTTTGCCATCTCTCCAATGCTGGTCTTTGAGTTTCTTCTCAATATGCCATCCATTCTTATTATGTTCAGTCCAATATCTCCTGGATAGGCTCTGTCAACTATTCCAACGCTTATACGCTCTCCTTCAATCTCTACTATATCACCTGACTTTAGTCCTACTTCTTTCATGAGATTAGAATCTATTCTTACAATGCCTTTATTTACATCATCCTGTATAGCTTCAGCGACCTTGAGGTCTATTCCTTTTGGCTTTTTTTCTTCTGCCATATTACATCACCTTTGAATATTAAATGATTATGATATGCTCTCTTGGATATAGGAATTATTTATATAGTTTGCGGTTAAATATTTGCAGGTAATTTAAAATATAAAGAATCAAGAGAAAAATAAAATTATTTCTTCTTTTCTCCTACACTCACTTTTGGAAGCGGTATAGGCGCTGGCATGTTTATCTGCTGGCTGAGAATAAGAGCCTGTATATTGCATTTGTTGAGTATATTGTTCAGGATTTGCGCCATTACATCCTTTGGCACACTTTTGTTCTTCTTCCAGCTCTCTGTGACTTCTTTTATCTTCTTATCCTGATCCATATAGAGAATATCTCCAACAAGATTTATCTCGCCAAAGCTTGGCTCGTACTTTGTGACAAACTCAAATGTGAACTTCAATCCCTGCTGCTTTGCTTTTCCAAGGGCAAGATCCTTGACCTCTACCTTCTTTATTGCTACATTATTTGTTATCTTTACTTTACCCTTTAGAGGGTTTTTCCTTTCCACATTTATCTTTGTAAAATTAAATCCTACAACAACCATTTATTATCACCCTGTATTTTATATATCCTTGTGGTTTTATTTACTACTATTTAAAGGTTTTGCAATTATATTGAACCATTTTTCCCGCTAAATTTATATACTTCTTTCTTTATTTTTTATCCCATGACATTAATTGTAGATGTGCATGCTCATCTTGATCATCAGGATTTCAGCAAGGACATAGATCAGGTTATCGAAAGAGCAAGACAGGCAGGAGTCAGGGCTATTATAACAAATGGCATCAATCCTGAGACAAACAGGAAAAGCCTTGAGCTGGCTGAGAAATATGATATTGTAAAAGTTGCTCTTGGTATGTATCCGATTGATGTGCTGAGGAAGGATATTGAAGAGGGCTATCCTTTAAAAGACCAGCCATTTGATATCGATTCAGAGATAGATTTCATCAGGAAGAATAAAAGTAAGATAACAGCATTAGGTGAATGCGGGCTTGATTTTATAGGAAGTGATTCATCACAGAGAAAGAATCAGATTAAGGTTTTTGAGAAGATGATTGCTCTTGCAGAAGAACTTAACAAGCCGATAATTGTGCATTCAAGAAAAGCAGAACAGAGTGTTATCGAAGTCCTGCAAAGCTCAACAATTAAAAAAGTTGTGCTGCACTGTTTCTGCGGAAAGAAGGGGCTGATAAAAAAAGCAGAGGACGCGAACTATTATTTCTCAATCCCTCCGAATATTATAAGAGCGCACAATTTCCAGTATCTTGTTGAGAAAGTAAATATAGGAAAAATATTGACAGAGACAGATGCTCCATACCTGTCACCTTACAAAGGTAGGAGAAACGAACCAGCATTTATTATAGAAACATTAAAGAAAATCTCAGAGATAAAGAAGATGGATGTGGAAGAGGTTGGAAATATTATATTTATGAATTATCAGGGTTTGTTTTGAATCTTGTATCACATGAACTTTTTAATCTTCAGTTCGCCTTTCTTTGCTTCAATTATATATTCGTCTGTTTCATTGAATCTTGTAGCTTTTGTAACCATATTTGGAAGGAGTATCCTTTCTCCCCTGAACTCAATGTTTGATATGACCTGCTGCGCTTTTCCTCCACCTTTCTTCTTGACCTCTTTTACAAGATCTTCTGCGCTTGGTTTCTCTTCTACCTGTTTCAGTTCTTTTGTTTTCTTGTAGAGGAATTTGGCTATCTTGCCTGCGACATCTATGTTTGTAGCGTTTGTAACCCCCTGCAGTCCTGGAGAAAGGTTTATTTCAATGACTACAGGACCTTTGATTGTCTCAAGCATATCAACAGCGCATATGTCAAGGCCTAATACTTTTGCTGTATCAACAGCGACTTTCTGTGTATGTGAATCCAGGGTAATCGCTTCTCCTACTCCTCCTGCGTGTATGTTTGCCCTTTTCTCTCCAAGCTTCGCTTTCCTTACCATTGCAGCAATAACCTTGTCTCCTACAACTATCGCCCTTAGGTCTGCCCCTCCTGTCTCTACATACTCCTGGATTATGACAGACTGCTGGAGAGATTCCATAGCATCAAGAAGAGAGGAGGCTGATGAATAGGAATCCGCAAACATTACTCCTTTTCCCTGTGTGCCCTGAGGAAATTTTATAACAATAGGATATACTACTTCTTCAAGAACATCTTTTGCTGCATCTATTGTGCTTGTCACATATGTTGTAGGCATTGGGATCTTATGTTCCTCAAGCTCAATATGCGTCAATAGCTTGTCATGGCCTATGCTGAACATATCTGCTTTTATGGGCATATAGCATTCTTTATAAAGCTTTTTTGTTATGCTTCTCAGGATGTTTGCATACCTGAATGAGCCTTTTGCATATATACAATCATATTGAGGAAGAGGCTTTCCTTTGTATGTTATTTCCATACCATTTCCTGTGATATTCACTCTTATTTCTTTTAGATTTATATCATCTACTTTTTCAAAGTACTTATTCATAGCTTCATGTATCCATTTTGAGCTTATGCTCCCAAGTGATATTATCGCAGCTTTCATCTTAAATCATCTATATTATCAATAAACTATAGGGGATTTTTATTTTATGTTTGGATCAATCAAAAATCCTTTTCTTAGCGCATTTTGGCCTATCAGTATTCTGTATTTCATATGATCCCTATCAGCTATTGTAAACTCTTGTTTCAGCTTTCTTCCTGCAAGCTCAAATTCGACCCTCATGATTGGCCTCACTGTTCCCCCGTGCGCCTGCTTGACAAACTTGGTCCTTATTACAGGCCCTAGCTTTAGCTCTTTGGCAAGCCTTGAATCAATAGAGCTTCTTGTAGCTCCAGTATCAATCCTTGCCTTTACCCTTTTCTTGTCTCCTTCAGGTCCCTGGATTTCAATAGTCTCTGTAAGCCCTATTATAATCCTGTCCTTGTACATTTCATGCCAAATCTCTTTTGGAACCATGGCAGATAAGTGTGTTGGGTGCCTTTATAAAACTTTCGCAGAAAGGCAAGTAAAAAATCTGCTACTCAAGGAGCACCAGCATCATCAAAAATTATCTTATAATCCGCAGCATAACATACCTTGCCCAGCACATGGCAGCAGATGTGAGAATAAGCCTTGGGATTGTATAATCTGTTATGGCATACCTGTATATCCACCACACCTGATGTATCATGAATAATGCTATTGCAAATACAAGATAGCTCAAAAGGAAAAGATGAATCTTTTTTGTTCCGGTTTTTATAGACATTATTATTTGCCTAAACTTCTGGACTTTTGTTAGTGACAGATGAAGCGATATCGAATAATGCATCAATAATAGGATTATGACTGCAAGGAATGCAAGATTAGTCCCTTGTTTCAATATGATGAAAAGCGCTGCTGAAGGTATCAATACAATAAGGTACCAGCATAATGATATAAGCGAAAACTTAGCAAATTCTTTTATGGTAATTTTTTTCTTTCTGGATAACAACCAGACAGCTGACCTGCTGATTACAAATGTAATCAAAAGTATGGCAGCCATTATCAGGAATGAGCTTATTAACAGCAGTTTAGGGTCAGGACTCATTATCTCTTTTATGTGCTCAAGGGGCATTGCCAGCAATTGTTCTGGCGCAGGAATCATGAGGATTATTCTCTCCACATATCCTGCCCATCTCTTTATTATGAAGACTGCAAAGAGAAAGAACAATGTGTCTATAGCTATTATTAGCATAGATTTGTAATTGAAGTCCCTAAAGCTTTGACAGATATTCTTGATTAATTTTGTTTTTTTCATCTTTAAGAACTTATCCCCAACAAAGCGGGTTAAAATACATTATTGCGCCGTCGCAAAGGTCTTCTTTTGCCCTGTAGCCATGCAAACCAGAATCTCCAAGATTATTGCATATACTTTCTCCTTTCACAACTCCTATAAGGCAGCCTTCCCCTCCTGGAAAGAACTCAGGCAGGATGTCTTCAAAGTGTATGCATACAGTGTCAAACTTTCTTGTATCCTGAAAGAACAGCATATTTGAGCCGCTGTAAGATACTGCGCTTTCACCTTTTTTAGCCTCAAATGTGTATGGAGATGAGCTAATAAATATACTTCCGTTATCTTCAGCTACATAAACTGTTCCTCCAGAACCTTGCAGCATAATACTGAATCTTATGTTACATCCCCTGTATTCAGTGCCAGGATCAACAGCCATACTTACCTTGTAAAGATAGCTGGGTTCAGGAGGATCAACTGTGTGGTTCATTGATGTTATTCTCTCTCCTTCTACATGAGCATAAGCTCCCTGTATATTTGACGAGAAAGCGCTTCCTGTATCCATGGAACCAGTCATCTCATCCTGGCAAATGTATGAAGTCCATGCATCTATCCCTCCAAGAAGCGATGACATAGTCTGGTCAAGATCAATGATTGGATCTGGCTCGTCATAGAGTAATGAAACTCCAGTATAGCCTGCTGTTGCAGATTTAAATTTATCAAGAATGTCTCCAAACCAGTTCCAGTCGCTGCCATGCTGCGCTTTTCTTCTATCATCTTTCATCTGGTCATATTGCTCTTTATCAACATTTGAAGCAATAACAGTTTTACCATCCTTTGTCACAAGCTGTTTCTTGTCCTCATTATATACAACTTCAACAAACTTGCCTCCAACTTCTGTATATAGATTTGTTGTACCCCAGAAACCGGTTTCTGCATAAA
>DAOVBM010000087.1 GCA_030670545.1 Candidatus Woesearchaeota archaeon | reverse complement strand
CTGAAAAAGCTTTTATCCTTAATAACAGCGTGCTTTATTGTTTCTGCTATCCCGTTTTTCATTTCTTTCTTTGGTAAAGTCTTTAATATCGTTGTATCTATGTAAACCCTTTTGGGCTGGTGAAATGCTCCTATCAGATTTTTCCCAAATCCTGTATCAACTGCCGTCTTTCCTCCTATTGAGCTATCAGCAAATGCAAGCAATGTTGTAGGTACTTGTATATAGTTGATTCCTCTGTAATAAGTAGCTGCTACGAATCCTGCTATATCTCCGACTACTCCTCCACCTACTGCAATCACTAAAGTATCTCTACCTAAATCATATTCCATCATTTTGTTCTCTATTTTTTCCTTTGTCTTTCTTGTCTTGCTTTTTTCACCTGCTTTAAAACTTATTAAGTAAGTCTTTAATCCATTTTTTTTCATCTCTTTCAGTAGACTATTTCCATACAGCTTTTCCACATTAGAATCTGTTATTATAATATATTTATTAGCCAATGGCCTTTGTTTCAGCTCTTTAGGAATTTTATTTAGAAGATTCTCACCGATTATAATATCATAAGAATTATCAATCTGTTTTTTTAGATTAACCCTGATTTTTCCCATTTTACATATCCCTTTTGACAGCTTTAACAATTGGTTTTATCTCTTTTATTAAATTTTCAAATCTTTTTGGTATCAATGATTGATCACCATCTGATGCTGCTTCTTCAGGGTTTGGATGAACTTCTATCATCAAACCGTCTGCACCGCAGGCAATCGCTGCTTTTGACATCGGAATTACAAGGTCATATTCGCCTGTTCCATGGCTTGGATCAACTATAACCGGCAAATGGCTGAGCTTTTTTATTGCCGGAACAATATTAAGATCCAAAGTATTCCTTGTATACTCAACAAAAGTTCTAATCCCTCTTTCACATAATATAACTTTATTATTTCCTTCTGACAGTATGTATTCAGCCGACATAAGAAATTCTTTTAATGTTGCAGACATGCCTCTCTTAAGCAGAACAGGTTTGTCAATCTTCCCAACCGCCTTCAGCAAATTAAAATTTTGCATGTTTCTTGCTCCTATCTGCAATATGTCAGCATATTTCGCAACCAATGCAACATCCCCTATTTCCATAACCTCTGTTACAATCTTCAAGCCGGTTAATTTTCTTGCTTCTGCCAATAGCTTTAGCCCATCTTCACCCAATCCTTGAAAATCATAAGGAGATGTTCGTGGCTTGAATGCTCCTCCTCTTAATATCTCTGCTCCTTCATTTTTCACAAGCTTTGCTGTTGTTATTATCTGTTTTCTATTCTCTACTGAACAAGGTCCTGCCATTACAACTAATTTTTTTCCCCCAATCTTGACTCCACCCACATCAATTATTGTATTTTCAGGATGAAATTCTCTGCTTGCCAATCTATATGGCTTCAAAACAGACATTACTTTTTCCACACCTTCTGTCGATCTTAACTGCTGTTGCTGCAAAAGTCTTTCATCACCAATAGCGCCGATAATTGTCCTTTCTGTACCTTTTGAGACATGCGACCTCATTCCTGCTTTTTCTATCTTTTTCACAACA
>DAOVBM010000015.1 GCA_030670545.1 Candidatus Woesearchaeota archaeon | reverse complement strand
TTACACGAAAAAAAGCAGAAAGCCTTGCCCTTTAGGGCGAGGATGAATGCTATTGCATTTTTGATTCCTGCTTTTTTTGTGTCCTAGAAATCCGTCTCGAAAATCCGGCGCAAGCCCAGTCCTTTAGGGCTGGGTAAGTCGGATTTTAGGATTTCTATGACATCTTCAGGATCAGCCTTGCAGAATCCCTCTGCGCCAAGCTGCTGCTGTATCTCAAGCGCAGTTCTTGCTTTTGAATTAGCAGTAAGTATGCAGAAGCATAATTCAGAAAACCATTGTTCATTGCTCTTATCTCTAAAAGATTCAAATTCCTTGAGCCTTTGCTCTACCTTCCTGCTTATTTCAGCCTTTTGCAATGCTCTTATCTCATTGATCATATCCATTATCTGCTCCTCTTGACACCAATGCGATTGCAGTATCTTATAATCTGGCATTTGCTGCAAAAAGGTGAAACTGGCTTGCATATGTTCTGGCCGAATGCGACAAGCAGGCTGTTTATTGTCTTCCAATATCTCTTAGCAAGCTTTTTCCTCAATGCCATCTCAGTCTCTAAAGGCGTCCTTGTCTTTACATATCCTAATCTATTCATGATTCTGTGAACATGCGTATCCACGCATATTGCATGCCTGTTGAAAGCTATAGTTGCGACAAGGTTTGCTGTTTTTCTCCCTACGCCTGGCAGCCTTACAAGCTTCTCTACTGTCTCTGGAATCCTGTTATTGAACTCATCTCTTATAACATCTGGAAGCTGCTTTAGGAATCTCGCTTTGTTCTTATAGAATCCTACTGGATATATCAGTTTCTCAATGTTTTTTAATTGCAGCTTTCCAAGTTCTTCAATATCTTTCGCTTTTGAGAACAGCCTTTTGCATGCAGCAGATGTCGTCTCATCCTTTGTTCTTGCAGAGAGTATTGTTCCTACAAGAATCCTGAAAGGGTCATTTGTCTGTATCTTTATGAGATCAACAATAGGAACATTGTAATCATTTGCATGCTTTTTCAGAATCCTGTGTATAGCCCCAATATCAGTTTTTTTCATATGGAATAAAGAGAATTAAAAAGGATATATAAAATTATATCCATGGTTTTAAGGACACTATCAAGTAGTAAATACCTTTCCAATTTATAAACTCTCAGTGATTAACATTAACTATGGGAATATATAACTTAATCCAATACTTCGGTTATGTGGGTTTAACCCTCTATGGGGAATTTCTTCAAACGTTAGCTCGAGAAGGAAGTAGAGATTATACCTGGGCTCAAGGCCACTTGAGCGATTTTGGACTCTCTGCAATGGCTACTTCAGTATGTTTGATGGCTCCAACCAAACATAAAGTTGTCAGATCCTTTTTATCACTAGCTAGTCCATTGGCATTCACTTTTCACGAGTATTATCCTATACTTGCGCCAGAAGAAGGAATTAAAGACATGCAGGACATCGCATGTTATTTTGGAGGAACATTATTAGCCTATACAATAAATGAGATAGCACAATCTCCCAAGACAAAGGCAATCATTAAAAAAATAAACCCTAAAAATAGGGTATCAAATAAAACTTTGGAAAAATTAGTTAAGTAAATTTTATTTAAGATTACAATCCAAATATATCCTGAGGCTCATAATACTCTTTAGCATGCTTGCATGACGGGCATTCTTCAGGAGGCTCTGTTCCTTCATGGATGTACCCGCATTTAAGGCATTTCCATTTGATTGGCTTGTCCCTCTTGAAAACAGTACCATTCTCTACCATCTCCAACATTTTCCTGTACCTCTGCTCATGATGTTTCTCTACTTCTGATATCTCTCTGAAAAGTATTGCAGCTTCTGCATTGCCTTCCTCTTCTGCATCTTTGGCAAATGCCGGATACATCTCACTGTTCTCATAATGCTCTCCTTCAATAGCCGCTTTCAGGTTAGCTTTTGTATCTCCTATTCCTTGCAGCAGCTTGAATTCGTCTTTTGCATGCTGCATCTCATTCAATGCTGTCTCTTCAAATATATCTGCGATGTAATGGTATCCTTCTTTTCTTGCAACCTTTGCAAAGTAATCATACTTGTTCCGAGCCTGGCTCTCTCCTGAGAATGCCGTCTTAAGATTATCTTCAGTTTTTGTCATTCTTTTCGCCTCTTTTTAGTATTATAAACTTATCATTTATGTTTTACAACGCTTTCCAATTCTGATTCAATATCCCTGAGCATATGTATGATATCCATGTCTAATATATATTTGACCTTATCATTGACCTCAAAAGTCTTTTCGATGTTAATCAAAACTTCTTCAATCTCTTTAAGCTTTTGGGAGTCAATCCTCTTATCATGCCGAAGCGCTTTAACCATGCTCTTAGAGTATGGCAGAAGAAAATGATTCACTTCATAAGGGATGTATTTCTGCGCCAGAGCCCTGATTATTGCTTTCCGCCTTTTGCTGAAGACCAATTTAGAAAACCTCTTCCTCAGGCATTCAATTATTGTGTCCAAAGCAAGAATTCTATTTTGCCTTGTCATATAATTTCTTACGCCTTCTGACTGGATTATAGCATTGAACTTGTCAGCAATGGAGATTATATTGCATTTCCAGTTCAGTTTAATATCATCTGCAAAGTACTCTGGATGATGGGATGCAGCATATTCGATTATTTTCGGATCCATCCCCAGCTCCCTGAGTATATCTTCTGTCCTTTCCTGGTGCACGTTAAGGTATTGTCTCAATGTCCAGGTGAGAGGGATTCTCTTCTCTTTAAGGAATCTCCTTACTTTGGCCTCATCAAGACCATCCTTGCGATTCTTATATTTAATCAAATCCTCGACTGTAACTGCATCAACAGGTATGATCTTCTCGTCCTTTAGCTTAAAATCATGCGGATTCTCTTTTCTCTTTATCTCAAGCATCTCGCGTTCTTCACCAATTGACGCATCAAGCAATATATCAAGGACATCAAGCTTGCCAATATCATGCAGCAAAGCAGCAATGAATAATGCCTGAATTTCATCATGCGGCAGTCTCAGCCTTTCTGCGATATATTTTACATCATGCGCAACCATCACATTATGCTTCATTGTGTTTGCATGATGTTTAGTAAGCTGGTGTAGCTTTTTCCTGACAACATATTCCATCTCAAGAACATTGCGCTTTACTTCTTCCTTAAAAATGGCAAACTCTTTCTCTTCCTTAGGTGTGCCTTTGATCTTAAGTTTGTCAATATTTTTGAATATGTGTTTCATATTTCTTATTTTTAAGGTTAGAGTTTAAATTATTTTCGTTAATATATTGAGAGTTTTGAATAACCCATCAATTTGTTCAAAACTCTGATAGATTACTTTGATTGCTCAAATTGGGTCTTATACCCCACAGCTCTGCTGTGACTTTTGACCCAATTCTGAGGCGCTCAAAAACTCTTCCAGTTTTTGGCGTACCAGAAATCTCATAGAGATTTCTCAGTACTTAAAAAATACCCCGCAGCTTGCTGCGATTGGGATTTTTTATTAATTCATCAATAGATGGGGTTAATCAAAGTCCTCTATTTAATTCTTAGCTCTTCTGACATTGTTCACTTATCGACTACTCCACTTACCACAACCCTATACTTCATATAGGAACGTGGTAAGCTCCGTCTGGCCATGCCATGAATGCCTTTAGCATTCAATGGCATCCATGGCACAGACGCCGATAAGTAAACAATGTCTCTCTTCTACAATAGCTAAACTATCTCAAACAATTTCAGCCATCAAATAATGCTTTGTTATCTGCTTTACAGAAACCTTGACAACATCACCTAACTTCACATCACCTTCTATAATCACAGGCTTGTAATAAGCATTCCTGCCTATCCATGTCTCATCTTTTCCTTTTTCATCTATGATTATGTTTCCTGTCCATTTCTTCCATTTCCTGTTGCAGTCAAAAGCAATCCAGTCGAATCTGGATGTAATTTCCCTTGACCTGTCTTTAATAACTCCTCCCTGAATCTGTTCCATAGATGCTGCAGCTGTGCCTGGCCTTGGCTGGAACCTTGATCTGTTGAGCGCATCAGGCTTTATCTTATCAATAGTATTCAATGAATCCCTAAACTGTTCATCAGTTTCTCCTGGAAATCCACAGATAATGTCAGTGCTTATTGTTATATTTGGGATTGCTGACCTGAATTTGTCAATCAGATTAATGAATTCTTTTACTGTATATCCCCTGTTCATTGTCTTAAGTATATCATCATTGCCTGACTGCAGTGGGATGTGCATGAACTTGAACATTTTCCTGTTCTTGAGTATCTCAATCAGCTCATCTGCTATTGTGATGAAATGCTTTGGATTGCCCATGCCCAGCCTTATCATGAAATTCCCTTCTATATCCAGCAATTTTCTAAGAAGTTCAGGAAGATGCTGTTTTCCATCCATATCCATACCATAAGCAGCTGTATCCTGGCTTGTTATCCATAATTCCCTGCATCCTTGTTTTATAGATTGTCTTGCTTCTTCAACTATGCTTTCCATGGGATATGAAAACAGTTTTCCCTTAATCAGCCTTACAGAGCAGTATGAGCAGCTTGACATGCATCCTGATGAGATTGGGATTATGCTGATAAGAGGATTCTTTCTTATTTTCGGAAGGTTGATTTTCTTCTCTTCAATATCCTGTTTTCCAAGAATATCTATGTAATTATCATTCAATGTCTCTTCCACTGCAGATACTATGTTCTTTATATTATGCGTATCTATCACTGAGATACTCTCTTTGATATTTTTTGCATCACTTATGAGGTCAGGTGTTATGCATCCTGCAAGAACTATCTTCTTGTAAGGATGGTTCTTAACTATCCTACGCATATTCCTGATAATGTTGCTGTTTCCCTTGACTGTGCACGAATTTATTATTACTATATAAGAATCTTCCAGATTATTGACTATCTCAAATTCTGCATCTCTCAATAATCCTGCCATTGCTTCAGAATCAGATATATTGCTGGAGCACCCGAATGTTTGTATATTTATTTTTGTCATTTTTCCCATTTTTATGATATAAATTAAAAAATCATAGAAACTTTTAAATATAAATAAGTAATTATGTATTCTATTATAAATATTTTCAATTCAGGAGGAGATTTTTGATGACTGAGCAGGAACAGGACACAGCAGAAACAATTGAGTCTGACACTGTAGAACTTGGCGGCAATATTGAACTCTCAGGCTTTAAGGATGTTGATGGCAGCTCAATGATTATCCTGAAAAAAATAATCGGCAATTACGTCAAGCAGTTATCGACAAAGAACAGCGGCTTTGAAAAGATTAATATTTCTATGAAAAAAGTGCATGAGACAGAAAATTCGGCAAAGTATGAGATTATAGCCAAGGTCATTATCTCTTCAAAGCCATACCGCACTGAGATAACTGACAGGAACCTGTTCATGACTGTTGACAAAGTTCTTAAGAAAATAGATGCTATGATTAGGTAGAAAGTATATCTGTTATTCTGCTTTAGATATTGGGTTCAGTGTTCTGAGAAGTTTAATTGACATATAAACTATCCTTTTGCGATGAACTAGTGAATGCCCTTATGGAATGATGTCTCACTGGAAGTGGGTGGAAGGTTACAACTCATAGATTTGGTGAGTTTAGTGAAAGATTTTAGTAAGTTTTTTATATGAAAGTATTGTAGGAGATTGATATTATGATAATTTATGAAATTGATTGTTCTGAGGTGGAGAGATAATGAAGAAAATAATATTGATAATATTTACGATTGTTTTTATGGCAACTTTTGTTTGCGCTGAAGGAATTGATGAGAATACTGTATTGATGCTGCATATGGATGATTCTGGTTTGAGTGATAGTTCTGATAGCAATCATGCTGTTACATTAAATGGTGATGCTGCTTTGAATACAGGCACTTATAAATTTGGTTCTGGCTCAGCATACTTCGACGGCAATGGGGATTATTTGAGTATTCCTGATAGTGATGATTGGGATTTTGGGACTGGTGATTTTACTCTGGACGTATGGGGGTATTTAGAAAGTTATAGTGAAGGCCCTTGCATTATGGGAAGAATGTTGTATTCTTCTCCATATCCTGGATATTATTGGGATGTTACAGGAGGTAAGTTAACATTTCATACTGATGATAATACCATTATAGCACAATCTTCAAATGATGTACCTTTGAATACATGGATACATTTGGCGGTAGTAAAAAACGGGTCTAGTTTAACGCTATATATTAATGGAAATGAAGATGGATCAGGTTCAATATCAACTATTCAGAATTATGCTACAGATTTAACAATAGGGCATATTTCACCTGGGGGCTATGTCTATAATTGGAATGGTTACCTCGACGAAATCCGCATCTCTAAAGGCATAGCAAGATGGACTTCTGACTTCACGCCGCCAACTGCTCCTTATAGTGCACCACCACCTGCCCCTTTCACCTGCAGTGATACTGTATCTTACGAAGGTCAAGATTATAGTACTGTCCTAATCGGAGAGCAGTGCTGGTTTGCAGAGAATTTGAATGTTGGGACAAGGATTGATGGGGTAACAACATCGACCAACAATGCTGTAATAGAGAAATACTGCTACGGCGACCTTGATACCAATTGCTTCACTGAGGGAGGATTATACCAATGGGATGAGATGATGCAGTATGTTACAACAGAAGGCGCACAATGTATCTGTCCTAGTGGATGGCATATTCCTACTGATGCAGAACAACATACTTTAGATGATTATCTTGATACAGGTACCTGCGACCCTGCCAGAGTCGATTTATGGGATTGTGCCATAGCAGGAGATAAATTAAAGACCACTGCTAACTGTTTTGGAGGGGTTAGCTGCGGAACTTCAGGCTTTGAAGGTCTTCTTGCCGGCTACAGGGATACCGACGGCTCATTCGGCTATCGCGGCAGGTACACGGTCTTCTGGTCGTCATTAGAGTCAGGTACGGATGCCTGGAGGCGCGTCCTGGATTCGACCCGCTCTACTGTCCACCGGAGTGTGTACACTAAGGCCCGCGGCTTTTCAGTCCGTTGTCTTTATGATGGGGCTTCAACAGCACCAACCACCTCAAACTTCACATCAACAGAGACAACAAACTTCTCTGATGTTGCAGATATAACAAATGTAACAAACTTAACTTTAGCAGTTCCAGACAAAGGGAAGATCAAATTCCCAGAAAGCACTGAAATAAATGCAGAGAATGAGGATTATGACACAAACATAGTAATCGAAGACGAATTCATCTCAGTTAATACTGCTGCTCTTGATGAAAGCTTCAACACTTCTGCGACAATAACATTAGAAGGTGTAACATGTCCTGTTGAGACAATCACATATCAGGAAGGAACATTCACAACAAAGGATGATATCATCGCAGGAGGTAGCAATTGTGAATTAGAGGGAGTCTGTTCAAATATACAATGTACTGGAACAACATTAACATTTGATGTAGCGCACTTCACTGGATTTGCAGCAGGAGCAGATGCTAATCTGACAACAGAAGCGCAAGCAGGAGTATTCTACCCTCTTGATCCAATTGAATTCACAGCAGAATACATAAACTCAACAGATGGGACTCCTATCTCTGGTGAATGTAATATCACATTTGATGACGATACAGAATATACAATGGATTTTGATACAGATTACAACTATACAAAATCATTTGCGACATCCGGAATACACGAATACAATGTAACCTGCTCATCTGCAAACTTTGTAACACTGGAAGCAAATGATACCAAACTTGTAAGCAGCGTTGATATTCCGGAGTTTTCGATGATTACTTTGGGATTGGGGTTGATTGCTGTGCTGATAGGGTTGTTTGTGATTAGGAGAAAGAAATGAGCTATTTATAAACATCATCATGATGCATTAGCCTATTAAAGATGATATGTTTCTTTGATTTTGTTACTTTAAACAATAATACAAATGATTTATCTACATGCGCTCGTTTGTATCCTGACAAACTATATCTGAGGTTTTTGAAATTATCAATTGTTTTTTCATCATAAGAGATAATTTGTTCAATCTTTTTATATATTATGGCTGCTCTTACAGGCGCTTTCTTACTAAGCTTAGCCAGAACTATTTTAAGTTCATCTGAAATATCAAAAGAAAACATAGTTATTTGACTCCACAGAGTTTACGCAAATCCTTTAAAGACATACTCCTATACCCATATTTGTTTGTATGCGCTTCGCATGATCTTATTACAGCCAAAACTACATCATCCTTGACTTCTTTCTCAATAAAATCTTCCCCAAACATATCAGCAAATTTATCCAGTGCCTCTGATTTATCTTTTAAGCCAAATTTTTCCTTGATTACTCCCAGCACCATGCTTGCGTATTTTGATACATGGAGATTCATACTTATCTCTTTCATACATATCACCTATTAGTATGTTAGCCTAAGTTAGTTTAAATAACTTTCGTTTTTAACTTCAATGTGTGAGAAATAATAGCAGATTCATCTGTTGCAGATTCTATCAATCCATCTATTTCTGCAAACTATCTGCCAGTAGGAATATCGCTCACAACCAATGAATGAGTCTGCTGTATGTCCTTGTTTGACCTTATATTCTCTGAAGTGAACACCAATCTCAGGAGAATGTAATATCACATTTGATGACGATTGGGATACAGAGTACACAATGGATTTTGACACTGATTACAACTACACAAAATCATTTGCAACAGCTGGAATACATGAATACAATGTAACCTGCTCATCTGCAAACTTTGTAACACTGGAAGCAAATGATACAAAACTGGTCAGCAGCGTTGATATCCCTGAGTTTAGTGTATTAACATTAGGATTGGTTGCTGTGTTGGCTGGATTATTCATCATAAGAAAGAAATGATTATCTATTCCAATATCTCGCCGCAGTTGCTGCATCTGTGGCTTTCAGCAGTCTCATCATAGTATGTTGATATACCATAGTCTATCTTGGAGCCGCATTTCTGACAGCGTGGCTCTAAATGGTCTATAGAATTAAAAAAATTGATTGCAGGCATAGAATATCTAACTTATATACTAGGATATATATATAATTTTCTATGAATAAATGACTTTTAAGCTGTTTTTTAACTTAATTTTTAAAACTGTAAAAAGCAATTTGGATCAGAATCTGTCAAGCTCTTAGTGTGATAAAGGCTTGCACCCCTGCAACCACCGCAAAAATCAAGAAACTTACATCTTCCACATTTGCCTTTATAACTCTTCCTGTCCCTGATTTGATTTAAGATCGGGCTCTTATACCATAATTCCTTTAAAGGCTGAAATTTGAGATTTCCTGCAGATACCTGCACAAAAGGGCAGGAATATGCTTCGCCGTCAACAGCAATGTATAGACTGGCAATCCCTGCAGTACAGCCTCCTTTGATGCCTTCTCTTTTAATTGACTTATAATATTGCATCCTTTCTTTGTCTACCAAGAACAGCAGTGGGTCAGAACAGCCAACATTGTAACCTTTATGTATCCAAGAGCTAAGTTCATAAAGAGCAGATTTTAGTTCTGAGGGTGTAAGGCATTCCTTTTTAAGCTCTTCATCATCGCCAATCGGAATAAGCTTATCGAAAGCTATCCTTATATCCAATCTTTTAGCATATTGGACCATATCCGAGATAAACGGCAACAGGGAGTGATGGAGGGTTGCAAGCAAAGCAACTGTAATGTTTTTTGATTTCAGCAGTTTCACCCTTTTTTCAACTTCATTCGCGTATTCTATGCGAAAATGCCCTTTCTTGCCCGGCAGCACATCAATACTTATCTGGACAAAATTAAATACTGAAAGTTGCTGTGCATTGTCTTCATCAATCAGGAGTCCATTGGTAAACAAGACAATTTCCTGGATGCCCTGCGCTTTTGCATATCTTGCAAGCCTTATGAGAGATTTATGGAGCAATGTCTCCCCTCCAGTAAATACGATGCGGTGGACGCCCATTTCAGCACATTGGTCAATAATGGATTTTGCAGTGTCATACTGCATAAAATCAATCTTTTCTCTATTAACATAACAATGCTTACAGTTAAGATTACATGCATTGGTTATCTCAATCTCAACAAGGTGTAATCCATGGAAGTTATTTCTTTTCATTTTTAAATCCATATGTCTGGCAGTAAGGATCAGGCCTGAATGCATTACCGTAAAATCCTAGTGATAAAGCCTTGCATCCGCCTGCACATTTTTGCACAAAATCGCACGAAGAGCATGATTCATAGCCATCCATTGAATAACGGAACCTGTTCATTATTTTTGAATTAAGCCAGACTTCTTTTAAATCGTCAGCGACTGCATTACCGCATACATATTCTTCTGATTTGAAATAATCGCAAGGTACAATATTACCATTAGCGCAGATTACCATCTTAAGCCGTGCAGCCATGCAGAATGGGACAACTATTTTCTTCTTGAAATTATCCATAAAAAGTAACGCATGATTCGCTTTTATTTTAATATCCATCTTTGAGATCTTTTTGAAGATTCCATAGAATCTTATCCAATCGCTTTTATCAGGAACATACTTGTAATTATTGTTGTTGGTTGGGATCATATCAATAAAATGAAGTTCCATAAAATTATTGTCCTTGACAAAATGAGCTAAATCTAAAATACTGTCCAGATTTTCTTTTGTTATTACTGTAGCAATTGATATCTTCTCATTTCCAAAATTGTTCTTAAGAATCTCCAGATTTTGTTTTAGCTTCTGGAAACATCCTTCTTGTCCTCTCAATATGTCATGTTTCTTTTCGTCAAGACTTTCTATATTGATATTAATCTTATCAACACGCAATTTCTTTAATCTACCTGCATCCTCCTCATCTATAAGTGTGCCATTAGTGTTAATATGCACATCTATGTTGTGAGATTTTAATACCCTTATCGCTTCAAAAAGCAGCTTTTTTCTTACAAAAGGTTCACCTCCTGAAAACGACACAAATAAAGGATTAAGCTGGCTTATTATTTTATCTATAACAGTTATAACTTCTCTATCATCCATCTCTTTGTTCGATAAGAATTGGTTAGCTTTATTATAGCAATAGAGGCAATTGAGATTGCATAGATTGGTGATATCTAGCTGAACCTGCGCAGGGCGTTGAAAATAGGAGGAATAATTATGTATAAAGTTCCCATGTACCATTGATCTTCAGTTACTATTAATCATGCATCCGCCATCAAAGAGTTCTTTTACAGAAAGCTTCCAATCATCTTTATATCTACTCGATAATTCATATTTTTTTTCATAATCTGCTTTCCTTTGGTAAGAAATTTTGGGCTTATAATCAGCTAAATTGTCAATTGACATTTGTTTAATCACCTCAGAAGTTTAATAATCTTTAACATATTTAAATATTTCCTTTTATTTGGCTGTTTTTCATCCAAAAAATGACTTCAGATCTTTCTGGTCTTCTGCCATCAATATCTCGCTTTTGCTATATCCAATGACTTCAAATATCTTGTCAATCGCAGGAATCACCTGATTATTGATGTAATATTCTGGATCATAATCGCCTTCTTCGCATTCTGAAGGAAATTTTGCCCGGTCTCTTATCCTGCCTTTGCCTTTACCTATTATATACTTGATAATCATACCTGGAGCAACATCAATTCCCTTTGCCTGCATCTTTTTTGCTATTGCAACATGAGGACCTATTGATTCATATTCATCTATTTCTTTTGTCAGCTTGGTATGCATCATAACCTTATCAAGAGCTACTTTCCTGTCATTCAGCCTTTTTATGACAGTCTGTACATACTGGAAAGCTTTTTCCTTGTCATTCTCTTTCAGGATTATCCTCAACACTTCTTCCTGCACTTCTTTTGCAATATCACTCCAGTTTGACCTTACTGTCTCAAAACCTGTTATCTTTATCTTTCCGTCTTCAGAAAGCAGCGCGTATTTCTTCTTTGCCCCATAAGGCCCAACCTTTGCATGCACAAATATTCCTGAGGGGAAAAAACCTTCAAGCTCAAGTTCCATAATCCCCGGAAGCTCTGTATTTATCTTGTCCCCGAAAGTTTCAACCTCTTTCCTTGTCTTTCTGTCAAGTGTCATGAAGATTGAATCAGTATCAGAGTATATGACATTGAATCCTTCTTTTTTTGCCTGATCTATGACTTTTGTGATATAATACCTGCCGTATGCTGTGATGCTTCTTGCGCATTCTATTGAATACCATCTTGCCCCAAAGAATCCCATATAGCCGTAAAATGAGTTTCCCATGATTTTCAGGCTGTACTGCCTTGCGTCAAGAAGAATATCTGCTGCCTTATCCTTATTTTTCTTGTCTTTCTTTATTATCTCTTTTATCCTCATCCTTCTTGTTATCACATCATCAATGATAGTAGGGATAAATCCTTTCCTCTTTTTGCAGAACCAGTACTTGCCTTTGTCAGTAGGCGCAAACTCTGTTTCATCCTTGCAGCATGAACAGTTAAGTGTACCTGGGCCTATGTTATGCGAAGAGATTATTGTGGGATACAGGCTGCGGAAATCAAATACTATTATGTCCTTGTACAGGCCAGGAGTAGGCTGGTAAACAAAAGCACCGTGATAGGTCGCCATCCTTCTCTGCTTTATCTCATCATGGCCTGGCTTGTTCGGTGCGATTATGTTGAATTTAGGCGCCTGCTTCAGGAGATATGCTTCAACTATCTGCGAGAATCCCATCCTTATTACATCAAATGCTGTTATGCCTGTGAGTTTTGTGAATTCAATTATGTTTGGCATGAACCTATCACACAGGTCATATACCAGCTTGGAGTCATTGAGATTATACTCTGCATAATGCTCCAGTCCTGTGCCTTTTCTCCATGATTCTGCAAGATTCTCAATATCAACGTCAATCTTCTTTTCTCCCAGTATCTCCTGCGCAACAAGGTCAAGTTTGTATGAGTCTGTCTTAAGAGACTGACCTATGTTTCTTCTTATGAACTGGAAGATGTCAATGTGCACTATGCCGTTTATCTGCGCGCTTGGGTAAATCCCCCTCCCAAATTTGATATCTTTAGAATCAATTCCTATATTAAGTTTTATTCTGTATTTTTTTGCCCTTGCCCTAAGATATGGAAAATCAAAGCTGTCGCTGTTATATCCTGTGATTATATCAGGCTTGAATCTTTCAATAATCTCCTTGAATCTTTCCAGCAGGTGCGGTTCATCATCAACAAATTCTATATAGTCATGTTTTGTCCTGAACTTTTTATAGGTTATCACTTTCCTGAATCCTTTGCTGTAGAAAGAGATCATGATTACAGGGTTCTTTGCAGAATCAATCTTTCCCCCTGGATGGTATGTCTCAATATCAAAAGCAAGAATCCTCTGGTTCTCAAGATAATCTCCTCCAACCTGGGATATGCCTGATATATTGTAAGTACTTATTCTGAATCCCTGCTGTATCTCTTCAGCATCTGCTTCATGCAGTGTCATAGGAACAAGATTATTGTCAATAAGATATTTTCTTGTAAAGAGTATGTCATATTCATTGCAAAATCTCACAATATCCCATTTTTTAGCTTCATTTGCAAGCGCAGGAACAGATTTTGGAAGGTTTGCATATACTTTTATTGCCTCAACCTCTTCACCCATATATCTCTTTTTAACAATCTCTGTAGAAGTGACACTAGCGATTATATCCCGCTTCTCAACCTTGAGATTCTTTAGCTTCTCAATGACAGCAGAGGTTGATTTTTTTGGGATAACATAGAAATACGGCCTGAATTCAGGATCAAGAAGCATTACCCTCTCATTCTCAGGAGTCTTACCAAAGATGCAAATCTGCGCTTTGTCAGATATTATCTTGTAAGTCAGGTCCAATAAGTAGAACTGTATTTTGCCTGCCATAAATGCTGTTATGCAGAGATGTTATATATAGATTGCGGTTAAAATTTACTAAAGAGAATCTTTGTCTAAAGCCACTTCTTTTTCTTGAAATATACATACATTGTGATAACAGAGACTACCATCAGTCCTATTGCAAACACATACCCATATTGCCATTGAATTTCTGGAAAAACCCTGAAGTTCATTCCGTATATGCCTGAGATTAGTGTGGGTATAAGGATGAATGATGCCATTGCTGTCATCTTTTTCATGACCTCATTAAGGTTGTTGGATACAGATGATAAGTATATGTCAAGTGTTCCTGTAAGTATATCCCTGTACGTGCCTTCAATATCTATAAGCTCTGCTGCATCGTTATACACATACCTGAATCTCTTTATATCCTTCTCGCTGAGATACTTTATATAGCCCTTCTCTATGCAGCTAATCACTTCCCTGTTAGCTGTCAGCGCCTTGTGGAGGTATATGAGGTCTGTCTTTATCCTGAATATCCTCTTTACTGTGTTCTGGTCAGGATTCCTGAACACTCTTGTTTCAAGCATATTTATATCATCTTCCAGCAGATCCATTATCCTGAAATAATTGTCAAATGCAAAATCAATCATCAGATATGTAATATAACCCCTGCCTTTTGATAATTCCTTCAGCTTTTGGTCTTCCTTTAACTGCCCAAATCTTTCAAGCGCTGAAAGCTTGTCTTTCCTTATGATAATCAGGGAATTATTGCAGATGAACATCCCGAAAGAAGATGTTGCAACTCTTAATTTTGATGATTTGGCTGAAGCAAATATGATCATTGAATAGTCATCAAGATCCATTACCCTTGGCCTTGCTTCCTTGTCAAGCGCAAGCCTGATATCAGGGTGGCTTATAGAAAACCTGGATGATATCTCATCTATCTCCTGTTTTGTCGGATTGATGCAGTCAATAAAGAGAAAATTCTTTTTAACGCTGTTTGACTTTATGTCCTTTAGTTTCAGCTTCTCATTGAACTTTTTGTTCTTTATAGTGTATATTTTTATCATCTGATTGGTTTCCAGATTAATATGTATATAAAGCTTTCGCAGAAAAGTATATAATAATTCTGCTATTCAAGGAGTACCAGCATCATCAGGTCAAAACTTAATCTTTTTCCTTATCCTGCTCGTCGCGGGGGGAAGCCCCATCCGGGGACGCAGAGCCTTCTAATAACTCATCCCAAGTTTTGAAGATGCTTGTGCTCCGTTATATGTGACTTATTACATACGTAGGAAAGATTATAATTTTTATCAATCAAGAAACTCATCAATTATTTGTATCTGCTTATTTGCTGCATCAAGCCTTACTTTTGCTCCAATCGGCAAAAAGCAGTTTGGGCATCTATGGCCAAAATCATTTGTCTTTAATATAGGAAAATCATATTCTCTTGTGATATCCATTACAATATCTTCAAATTCAGCAGTAATATTATTTTTTTGCCTCCATTCCTCAGACTGGAAACCATGGATATATCCTATAACAATCCCTTTGATTTTATCAAATACTCCAAGTTGTTTAAGTAATTCTAATTTCCAAATTGTATTTCTCATACCCACAGTATACCCCTCAACAAAGAGGATTGCTCCTGAAAAATCAGGGGAATATTGAGTTCCGGCGATTTTGATAATTGAAGTTAAATTGCAGCCAATCAGTTTTCCCTCAGCAACACCTTGCCTTACGCACTTTCTGTCTGATGATGCAGGTATATCCTTAGAGCAATTAAAGAGTCTTTCAGTGAAACTATTCCATGTATATTCCAGATCTAGGTCGAGATCCCTGCCGCTTTTTGGATCTGATGAATTAAAGACAACAAGGCCTGTCTTCTTATGAATCGCCAGATGAAGGACATCAATATCACTCATACCAAGAAAGATTTTAGGATTCCTCTTAATATTTTCATAATCAATTAATTCCAATATCTGGTTTGCAGTGTCTCCACCATGTGCGCACCAGACAGCGTTTATGTTCTTGTCTGAGAACATTGCATTCAGGTCTTCTGCCCTTTCTTCAGGCTCTCCTCCTGAAACACCAAATTTGTCTAATTTAAGGTAATTTTTTGAAAAGACAATATTAATCCCAAAATCTGTCAGTTTCTTAACAGCATTATCCAGCAGGTATCTTTTATCTTTAGTAACAGGATTAGAAGGCACGATTATCCCTATAGTGTCTCCCTTTTTTAGCCTTTTAGCAATCATATTATCTCTGATAATCTCAAATGATATATAATATTTTTGCAAAAATAACAAAGTTTAAAAACAAACAACAAACAAAAGATAGCCATGGACACAGACAAATTCATAGAGTGGCTAAAGATAGAGGGATTATACTCTAATGTTAAATCGCATTATAAGCAGTTTAAAATGATATATGACAAATGCCTTGCAGTCAATGATGAGCAAGTCCTTATAATAGGGGATTATGGGTATCCAACTAGGAGAGTATCTCCTATACTGATTGGATGTTATGTCATGAGCGCAAAAGAGCTTGGCAAAAAGTTTTCTCTTGCAATACAGGAACCAAAGGCAGTCGGAGAAGCAGCAGATGATGAGGTTGTTGAAAGCCTGTTCTCTCTTCCTGAAAAAAGCGTGATAATACAGGCGCTCTCAGGAAGGATAGGGTCGCTGAAGCACCTTGGGAAAAGCTTTAGGGGTTTTTGCAAAGCAAAAAAGCACAGGTTTGTATCAACAATGAGTCTTGGAGATATTGACACTTTTCTTCTCAAGCGGGTTATCCAGCCAATCATGGTTGATTATGATGACATGAAAGAGCGCCATATGAAACTGAAGAAGATTCTTGACAAGGCAAAAGAGGTAAGAGTTACAACAATAGCAGGTACTGATATAACCTTTGACATAGCTGGTGTTGATTCTATATCTGCAGATGGTGTCTATAATGATCAATCAAGTGGAGGAAATATTCCTGCAGGAGAGGTCTATCTCCCTCCAAATAATTCAAACGGGAAAGTTGTGATTGATGTAAGCTCAAGGAATTCAAATTGCACTGCGCTTATACAGAAGCCTATAATCCTGGATGTGAATGACAGCAGGGTTGAGAGCATAACAGGAGGAGAAGAGGCAGAGCTTCTTGAAAAAAGCCTAAGGCAGGCAGAAGCAAAGGCAAAGTATCCTGAAAGAGTAAGGATAATAGCTGAACTTGGCATAGGACTCAATCAAAAAGCAAAGATTGTAGGCTCAACAATAATAGATGAGAAAGCATTAGGGACAGCTCATATAGCGATTGGCTCAAACTACTGGTTCGGCGGAAAGAACAGGACAATAATACACCTTGATCAGATATTCAACAAGCCAAGGATATTTCTTGATGGAAAAAGGATAAGGATTTGATTGAGTTTGATGGGTATTTTTAGGGATGGGTAAGTAGGATTTTAGGATTTCTATGACCTGGCGGCTGGTGAAACAATTTCATAGAATAATCTCTCTACTGTATCCATCTCTTTAGGAGTATCAACTCTTAATCGAACTTGGTATAAACCCTTTTTTTTATCTATTAATATATCTCTATTTCTAACAAAAGGTAACTGTTTATGAAAACGCTCTCCAATTAATGGGATATATTTGGCTTGTTTATATACATTCATTCTATCGATTTCTTCATTAGCAATAGTTTCAATATCCCATTTACCCACTTCTTGATGGTACCTTACTTTTGGAGAATTAGCAACTATTAAATCATCAGATTGGCAATCTTCAATATCCTGGTTAAATCTATCAACAGCATTTTGTAATTGTTTTACTACAGATTGTTCTTTATTTCCTTCAGAGATTGAAACCCAATAGTAAAGTTCATCATAATGAAAATCCCCCCCAAGATGGATACCTTTTTCATAATTCCTAGCAAATAATCCATAAATATTTAATGGTTTAAAGCCAGCAGAGATTATTCTTCTATACATCTCCATAACATTTCTAAAATTAATTCTTCCTTCAAATTCAAATTCTTTATCCATTATTAATTCTAGAATATTAACTATTTTATATAGTTTGCTGGTGGCCATATAAACAACCAAAAAAACAAAACTTATTTATATCTAACAGTACTATACCCTTCCTATGGCAGAACTAAAGCAGGTAATAATCATAAGGCAGGACCTTAAGCTGCAGAAAGGAAAGATGGCTGCGCAGTGCGCCCATGCAGCAGTTGAGGCTGTCCTGAAATCAGACAATGACAATGTAAAGCAGTGGAGAAATACAGGCCAGAAGAAAATAATCCTCAAGGTTGCGGATGAGAAAGAACTCTTTAAGTACGCTCAGATGGCAAAGGATCAGGGCCTTGTGACAGCAATCATAACAGATGCAGGAAAGACGCATATAGCTCCTGGAACCACAACATGCGCAGGCATAGGGCCTGATGATGAAGACATGATTGACCTGGTAACAGGAGAACTCAAGATGGCATGAGCCAGATTATAAACTAATTCTAAGGTTAACATAAATCAAGAGAAAATAAAATATTTAAAAAAATAAAAAATCATGGCCAATTACTTGACCAGGAATTTGATAATCAGCCAGATTGCTGCTCCGATTATAGCAATATTCACTATAATAAGCAATGCAATGAACCATCCGCTGTCCCTGAATGATTCCTGTATTGGTTCAGATCCTGTTACAGTAATAGGTACTGCTTCAGCTTCTTCTCCAGTTTCAATTCCTGAATCCGGTTGAGTCTCGATTACTACTTCATCTTCTTCTTCCTCAACAACAGGTGGGATACACTTGCTTATCACAAGCTGTACTTTAGTAACATCTGAAACCCTGTCGTCATAAGATGATCTTACATCAAACAGGTATGATCCAGCTGCTATGTTATCCCCTATTGAGAGAGGGAAAGTTACCATCAGTTCATTGTCATCATCATCAGGGTCTTCATCAAGTTCTATCCCTATTTCTTTCTTGTCAATGCCAAGGTCATCATTCTTTATTGTGACCATAACATCATCCTCATATTTCTCTCCGATGTTGATGATATCTACCTTAAGTGTTGTGTCCCTGTCGCAGCTTATAGTTGGGTATGTGAAATACACATTTTCAATAAGGATTTTGTGCTTTTCCCTTTCAACAACAAGTTCATATTCCTTTTCAAAGCCGAAATCATTGCTATCTTCATCCTCAGCCTCAACTTCAATTACAACTGTATATGCGTCTGAGACTGCTTTGATAGGAACCTCAAAAGTTACTGATACTGATTCTTCATCATCATATCTTATGTCAAACTCGTCAATATCTTCCTCAAGGTCATCGCCATCATCAAGATCCTCAATTGTTATTGTGATAGCAATATCCTCTATATCAATGTCTGCATCATTGTCGCCAGAGTAAAGGTTCTTAAACTCAAGCTCAAATACTACTGTGTCTCCTGGCTCTGCTTCAACATCAATCTCATATCCATCATCTTCTCCCTGGATATTCTTGTCATAGCTGCCTCCTACCTTGACATCAAGGTCTGAAAGCTCAAGCTGTGAAACATCAAGAGTTATGTTTGCGCCGTTTGTTGTTGTGCCGTTTGTAAAATTAATATATCCTTTCTGCTCGCCTGCAATGTCTTCAGGTATCCTGAAATAGTATGTTACTGTAGTTGAATTGCCTGGTGTTATATTCACGGTAGACTGGTTGAATCTTACAGTAGCGTTAAAGTCATCAAATACAATTTTAGTCACGCATGTGACTGAGATATTGTCTATTTCTTCATCATTAGTTATTGTAACAGTCCCTGTGATATCATCATTATCATTGTCCCCAATTACGCTTATTGTCTCGTCGTTGCTGTTTGTAACTGTAAACGCGCTTGCGCTGAAAGCCATGATAAATACCATCAGCACAGTAATCAATAGTTTTCTTACCATCTTTATATTACCCCCATGGTTTATTAGTAATGTGACCTAGAATTCTGAGTCTAGGCAAATAGCTATTTACCGACCTATTTTTTATCGATATTATCCTACAGTAGTATCAAGTTATATATAAATGTTTCGGTATTTACCACTTTTGTATAGTATATAATCCAGAATAAAGTAATAAATATTTTGTTTAATCTTTTTATTTAATTCTTAAACTTCCCTTTTTTATATCCTATGCCTGTGCTTCCATAATCATGAAGCAGTTATTCACATTTCCCAGGATGGGCATGTATACGAATATATTCAGGAATCTGTTTGAGGATATTGGATGCAAAGTACTTCTTCCACCACCCATAACACAGAAGACAATCAAGTTTGGTGTAAGGAACTCTGCAGATATGATGTGCTTCCCTTATAAGGTCACATTAGGCTGCTTTATTGAAGCTCTTGAAAATGGAGCTGATTCGCTTATAATGTATGAAAACTCTTTTGGAACATGCAGGTACAGGCATTATCACACTATCCAGAAGCAGACACTCGAAGATATGGGATATGAATTCCATATGTATCCTATCACTTCAAGAAATCCTATAAAGTCAATAAAAGCGATTGCTCCTCATGTCTCATATCATAAACTTGCAAAGGCGTTATTAAGAGCTTACAGGGATATGAGAAAAATAGAAAAGGTTCAGCTTGAATACAGGAAAAAGAATAGCATATCAATAGGGTTAATTGGTGAGATATACACAATGCTTGAGCCTGCAATCAATTATGATATAATACGCAAGCTTAGGGATATGGATGTTGATGTCCATACATCTGTGCTTCTCTCGGATTTCATAAAAAAGGCGTTGAACAGGATAAGGCCAATGTCAAAGCTGGAGAAAGAGGCAGGGCTTTATCTGAAGCATCCTATTGGGGGTCATGGCAGGGAAAGTATTGAGAATACGCTTTATTATGCAAGAAACAATTTTGATGGCATTATCCACCTGCTTCCACTTTCATGCATGCCTGAGACAACTGTTGAGCCTATAATAAATATTCTCTCAAAAAGGTATGATATCCCAGTCTATAGGTTTCCTATTGATGAGAACAGGTTTGAGTCAGGGTTTGATACAAGGATTGAGACATTTGTAAGCCTGCTGAAGCGAAAGAAAGAAAAGGAAGAGGTATTAAAATGCACTATTTAGGGCTTGATATAGGATCTGTTTCTGTGAAACTCGTGGCGCTTGATAAAGAAGGCAGTATATCAGTTCAGTTGTATCTAAGAAATCAGGGGATTATTGATACTGTAAAAGAAGCTTTCCAGAAGATAAGAAAAGAGGGTACTTGGGAGGTAGGAGGGGTTGGTATAACCGGAAGCGGAAAAGAATTTGTCAATCTTCTTGTAGGAGGAGACATTGTGGAATCAGAGATAATTGCGCATACTGTTGCTGCGCAGCATTATGTTCCTGATGTAAGGACAATATTTGACATTGGTGGGGAAGACTGCAAACTCATGACTCTTGCAAACGGCACTATAAATAATTTTATCATGAACCGGGATTGCGGCGGCGGTACTGGAGCAATGATTGAATCAATAGCAAGACGGATGGGGATTGATATTGAGGATGTGGGCGAACTTGCAATGAAAAGCAATATCCAGCTGTCCCTGCCAAGCAAATGCGGCATATTCTGCCAGTCTGCTGTTGTCTCAAAGCTCAATAAAGGCATGAAAAAAGAAGATATACTGATGGGAGTATGCAGGGGCATGATTGGCAATTTCCTTACAATGCTTGCAAAAGGAATAAAGCTTGAGCCGCCGTATGTTTTCCAGGGAGCGACTGCGCAGAACAAGGCGCTTGTCCACTGCTTTGAAGAAGAACTTGGCCATAAGGTCATAGTGCCTGAGAACTGCAGCTATATGGGAGCTATAGGGATGGCATTGATTGCAAAGGAGAATGCTGCAAAAGCAGGGAAGACAAATTTCAGGGGCTTTGATATAGCTGATGCAGACTTCTCTACTAAGAATATAATCTCAGATGGATGCACAAACATGTGTGAGATATGTTATATATATAAAGAAGGAAAAAAGATTGGGGTAATGGGAAACAGGTGTGAGAAATGTGTGTAGCAGAAAAATCCATTTGATATTTGTTTAGCAAAGGTCAATTAAACCATCCTTTATCCTTACAACCCTATCAAAATATTTTATCTGTTCAGGCTCGTGGCTTACCATTACAATAGTCTGGCCAAATTCTTCATTAAAATGCTTTAACAGGTCCATGATGACCTTAGTTGAGTCTGTATCAAGATTGGCAGTAGGCTCATCTGCAAATAGTATATCCGGCTTGTTTACAAGAGCTCTTGCAATTGCGATTCTCTGCTGCTCCCCTCCTGAAAGCTCATAAGGACGGTGATGCATCCTTTCTTTCAGCCCGACTTGTTCCAGAAGCATTTTTGCCTGATCCATATACTTCTTTCTTGGCCAGCCAGTCATTCTTGCAGGAAGATATACATTCTCAAGAGCTGTAAGTTCAGGAAGATTCCTGTACTGCTGGAATACATAGCCTAATTTATGCAGGCGGAAATATGACCTTTTAATATCATGCAGCTGTGTTACATCAACACCATCTATAATAATCTGGCCTGAGGTAGGCTTGTCCAGCAGCCCCAGCTGATGCAGCACTGTAGATTTTCCTGATCCAGAAGGCCCCATCAAGCCGATAAATTCCTTATTGTAAACCTTAAAGCTAACCCCCCTTAATGCTTCAGTAATTACATCTCCTGTTACATAACGCTTAACAATATTTTTTACATCAATAAGCAGTCTGTTTTCTTTTTTATCTTGTTTTCCTGTTTTCATTTTATCTGTTGCGCATGATTTAACCTTTAAATATTGCATCAAGTATATTCTCTTTTATTACACCCTGTGATGCAAAATATCCTGCAAAAAGCGAAGACAAGAGCAGTATAATAAAAGAATAGATATAACTTGTTATGCTGATTAATGGGACTACATCTCCTATTGGCATCACGATGGGATTAATAGTATAATGCCAGATAACATATCTTGTCAAAATTACTCCCAACAGTCCGCCTATAATACCATAGCAAAATGACTGAATAATATATGAAACCAGAATTGTTTCTTTTGTTATTCCAAGCGCTTTCATAATGCCTATCTGAGATCTTTTATTCATAACATTGATATATATCATGATGTAGATTGTCGCAAAGGCAATAATAATTCCTATTAGTCCTGTTATCTTGCTTACAATAAGGATGCTGTCTGTAAACTGGTTAATTACTCCAAGTTTTTCCTGCCATGATGATATTTTGCCAGTTATCCCAAACTGCTTAAGCTTAAATATGATATCTTCTTCAATTCCTCTGTCTCTTGTTTTAATCATAATCTCAGAAGCTACATCCATCTCTTCATCTGTCATGCCAAATACCTGCTTTGCTTCTTCTTTAGTTATATATGCGTATATGTCTGTAGCAGCAAAACTTAAGCCATAGATCCCCCTTACTTTTACCTGCTTTACGACACCATTATCAAACATAGCAGTTATCTTATCCCCTGCATCTGCGTCAATTGAAGGCAGGGCTTCCTGCATGCGATATTTTTTTGTCAAATCTGCTCCAATAAATATTTCTCCTGTAGTTTTTTTAGAAAGGTATCTTCCGCTTAGAATATTATTGTCTATAGCAGATGCAAATGCTTCTTTTTCAGGATTAATTATTTTCAGCTGGTATGAGGCTTTTGAGCCGTATTTATCCACAAGAGTTATCCCCCTGTTAATATGAGGGCTTACACCGACAACGCCTGGAATCGCAAGTGCTTTTTTTACAATCTCGTCAACATCATAGATAAAATCCTCATCCTCTTTTGGCTCAATCATCACGTTTCCTGTCATGACGCTGATTGCCTTTTCTTCAATCTGATATTTTAAGCCATTGATGACGCTTGTTGAGAAAGTAGTGCTGAGAAAACCAAGACTGATTATTGCAATAATCAGGATAAGCATTTTTTTATTATGAAAAAGGTTTTTCATAGCAAGAAAAAATGCTATATCCATACCGTCAATGATTTTCTTAAGGCTAAGCATTCTTCATTCCTTGTACAGGCAGCATTATTCTTCCTTCCTCATCCAGTAAATATACCCCAAGAATACAAGCGCAAGAAGGACAATTACCGCGCCTGAATACCATAATGTATATTTTTTGCTGCTTATAAGGGCTTCCATTGTCTCAGTCAATTCATGCTTCCCTATATCATCTTCATAAGTTATTTTTATTTCAAGCTCATGCATGCCTGCTTTTGTTGGCATCAATGCAAAAATAGCAGGAGCATCTTCACCTTCATCAAGCTTGCCTATATATGCCTT
>DAOVBM010000077.1 GCA_030670545.1 Candidatus Woesearchaeota archaeon | reverse complement strand
CCCTTATGGTAATCTTATTTATAGTAACTGGTTTAATTGGCTTATCCATTCTGTTACTCTCGACATTTCCAATCTCCTTCAGGACATCTTTGCCTTTTATCAATTGACCAAAGACAGCATGTTTGTTATCAAGCCACGGAGTAGGAATCAAAGTGATAAAGAACTGGCTGCCGCCAGAATCAGGGCCAGAATTAGCCATTGACAATATGCCTGCTTTGCTGTGCTTTAATTCTGGATGGAACTCGTCTTTTATCTTATATCCTGGACCGCCAGTTCCATCGCCAGAAGGGTCTCCACCCTGAATCATGAAGTCCTTGATTACCCTATGAAAGATAAGGCCATCATAAAATCCTTTCTTGACCAGCTTGATGAAATTGCCTGTTGTTTCAGGAGCTCTCTGCTCAAATAATTCTATTTCCATAACACCATGATTTGTTTCAAATACTGCTATACGATTTGCCATTTTCTCATCACCCTCATTGATTTCATTAATATTGTGATTCTCACTGCTTAAATTATCGCTATTATTGCCATTATCTCTATTCATTATGCATGAACTGCATACTGCCAATAGGAGAATCAATAAAACTGCATATATGATTTTTGCCATTCTAACAAAAAACATAACACTACTATAAAACCTTTTTGGAATAGAGTAAGTAAAAAGTCAGATGTCATGGAGCACAAGCATCTTCAAATCTTAGGATATGTTATTAGAAGGCTCTGCGTCCCCGTAGGGGGCCTCCCCCCGCGACGAGCAAGATAAGGAAAAGGATTAAGTTTTGACTGATGATGCTGGTGCTCCTTGAGTAGCAGACTTTTTACTTACATAATGGAGGTATTACAGAATGGAAGTGTTTATGCTACCCAAAACTATAAAAACAGATCTATAAATATGCATCCCATGACATCATTGATAGCGTGCCTTACTTCTGATCATGGGGCAAGGGAACATGTAAAAAGAGTGATTGAACAGGGTGAATGGGAAAAGGTATTCCTTATCGCAAATAACAATGTAGCAGATAGCTTCAGCTGCTCAAAAGAGGTAGAGTTCATAAGGATTGATTCTAACAAGCTGCTTCCAGAGCTTTCCAAAGATATAAAACAAGGCTTAGATGGAAAGATAATGGATTTTGAGGTGGCAGTGAATTTCATATCTGGTTCAGGAAAAGAGCATATGGCGATTATGTCTGCTGTGCTGAAGTTAGGGTTAGGAATCAGGCTGATTGCTTTGACCAGGGACGGAGTCATGGAGCTTTAAAAAGTTTTATAAACTCTTTCGTTTTTTAGATTCTCATGAAAGCTATAATGTGGATGGACGGAGATCTTGATTTAATTCTTGAGAATGAAGAAGAAGTTGCCAGGCTTAAAGATAAGCCATTGAGCACGATGATACAGAGGAATGATGGAGAGATTACAGAAACAGAGGTTGAACTCAGCTACCATAGATCTGCAAAATTCACAGACAATATGAGAATTAAGCCAGATACTGCTTTTTTGCTGACCAGAACTTTGAGTATAGCATTAAACGATCAATCTTACAGTAATCTGCTGCCTTGCAATCAAAATGGCAAATATGTTCATAGAGGTTATGTAAGCACAACACAACACCATAAGGAAGTTTCTGTGTATGGGCCAGGTGAACATGCCAGTGTTAGATGAACTAAAGAAGGATATTGAAAATCCAGAGATTATTTTTTCTCACTAACATATACCCTATATCCTGATTTCTTTGCAATATCCTTAACATTTCCAAATACTTTCTTCATAATTTCAGAAAGGGATTTTCCTCCTTTGTTATGGCGCGCAACCATCTGGAAAATACCGCTTTTTTTGAGATAATCAGGAGCCTGTTCTATTATTGAAATACATACCTGTTTTCCTGCTGTCTGAGGTGGATTTACTATGATTGTGTCAAATTTACCTTCAACTTTTTCATAAAGACTGCATCTTGCAATCTTTGTTTTCTCTTCCAGATGATTCTCTTTTATGTTCTTCTTAGCAAGCATAACAGCCCTTTCATTGATGTCTGCCATGAAAACCTTTATATTGTACTTTTTTGCTAAAGCTATGCCTACAGGACCATAACCGCAGCACAAGTCCAGAACATGCCATCCTCCCTTTACTATGCAGTTATCTATAAGTACCTGTGTGCCTTTGTCTATCTTCTTTATTGAGAAGACTCCGCTTGCTGTGTTGAATACAATTTCATTGTCAAGGAGCACAGCAGTAAATTTATATGGAATCATTCTGCTCTTTGGCTTTTCTGTGAAATAGTGCTGAGTCTCTTTCATTTGCTGGAGAAGTGGGAGAGAAGTATAAAAATGTTGCCTTGTATTTGAACAGTTCCAATGATTATGAAAATTATCGAAAATTTCGCAAGAAATTTTATTGGGGTTTAATACCCCTCACTCCAGTGCGAAATTTTGGATTCCAAAAATTTGATAATCTATAATGCAAATCCGTAATACCCTACCATTTATGATGGGGATAGGATTTGCTATCAATAAATTGTCAAATTTTCGTTATTCAATATTCCCGGATAAGATATCACTTGCCACTCGACAGGTTGACATAAAATATATAAATATCAGGATTATACAACATATTGATGATTAAAATGGACACAAATAATGCATTAGTTGTCTTTCAAGGAAAAGATATCAGGAGAGTATGGCATAATGATAAATGGTGGTTTGTATTAGAGGATATCGTATTTATTCTAACTGAATCAAGTGATCCTAAACAGTATATACAAAAGATGAAACAAAGGGACAAGCTTTTGGCTCAAGGATGGGTACAAATTGTACATACCCTTTCAATAACTACAAGCGGTGGAAAGCAAAGGATGAACTGTGTTAATACAGAAGGAGCATTTAGGGTCATCCAGTCTATCCATTCAAAGAAAGCAGAGCCTTTTAAAAGATGGCTTGCGCAAGTAGGATATGAAAGAGTGCAGGAGATTGAAAATCCAGAACTTGCACAGCAACGCATGAAGGAATTATACAGGCAGAAAGGATATTCTGATCAATGGATTGAGAAAAGGATAAGGGGGATTGCAGTAAGACAGGAACTGACAGAGGAATGGAAAAACAGAGGTGTTAAGAATAAAAGTTTTGCTATCTTTACTAACGAGATATCAAAAGCGACATTTGGAAAGACAGTAGGAGAATATAAGGATTTTAAAGGCTTAAAAAGAGAAAATCTAAGAGATCATATGAATGATTTAGAAGCTGAGCTTTCTACTGGTCTTTGACCAGTGGTGCAAAAATACTTATATCTTCGATTTTTATTATGCTTTGAAGCTTTAAGAAAAAAAGCTAGGAAGCAGACCTAAACCAATTATGTACCGTTTGGACACTATTCG
>DAOVBM010000052.1 GCA_030670545.1 Candidatus Woesearchaeota archaeon | reverse complement strand
GCTCAATTCTGCACAGATACGAGTGATAACAAAAAAATTCTATGAAGATTCAGATCATGCTGCGATAGCAGAAGAATTAGGCATAGACATACCAAGGGTTAAAGAGATTTATAAAACAGCTATGAACAGGCTTAGTGAGGAAATAAAAATGGATATGTCAGAAAACAGCTGCCTGCTTGCGTATTATCATGCATCATTTATCAGCAAAGAATCATAGATTTTTGTGATTATCTATACAATTTTTAAAAACAGATTGATAATTGTATTAAATCTTCTTGTGATTCAAATATTGTAATTAATTGATTGATTATTCAATCTTTTTCTGCGTTTCAAATAGATTCTAACAAGATTACTTGGAGAACATAGTTCTCTAAGTTCTTAAGGAACAGTTGGTGAGTGAAACTCACTAACTTATTAATGAGCTTTGCTCATCAATATTTGTTCCTCAAGACTTTGTCTTGAAACGCCATTGCGTTACTAAGACCATTAGCATTCGCAATGGAAAAGAAAGGATTAGAAACTATTTGAGACCTGCATTTTGACCTGATGATGCTGGTACTCCTTAAATAACATACTGAATACTTACTACTTACTTAAAAACAAAAGATATAAATACCAACTATCCAAAGAATATCATCATGGCAAGGTATAACAGAAACGAACCAGTTTATGTAGTAGGCCATGTAAATCCTGATACTGACTCAATATGCTCTGCAATAGCTTATGCGCATTTCCTCAGGGAAAAGACAGGAAAAAGCAATATAATTGCAGCGCGCGCAGGACCGCTTAATGATGAGACTAAATTTGTGCTGAAATATTTTCATGAAAAGCCTCCTTGCCTGTTAAAGACAATAACTGGAAAGAATGTGATCATTGTTGACCATAATGAGGTGCATCTCGCGCTGCCTGATATAAAGAGGGCAAATATATTGGAGATAATAGACCACCACCGCATTGGAGACGTGGAAACAATCCATCCAATAGCTTTTGTCAACCAGCCAAGAGGCTCTGCTGCATCTATAATCGCTGAAAGGTATAGTTGGTTCAGGATTCCCATATCCAAACGGATTGCAGGATTGATGCTCTCTGCATTGATATCTGACACAATCCTCCTTAATTCTCCGACAACCACCAGAAAGGACAGGACACTGGCAAGAGCGCTCGCAAAGACAGCAGGGGTCAGTATACAAGCTTATGGCAGGAGTATGCTTGAAGCAGGATGCGACCTGATAAACCACAGCTCCAGAAAGATAATACTCACTGATTTCAAGACATATGGGAACAGGCCAAAGAGGATGGGGATTGGTCAGGTAAATGTGGCTGACACGAGAATAGCGTTCCATAAGAAGAAAAAGATCCTTAAAGAGATGGATAAAATAAGGATAAAAAACGAATTCAGGTACATATTCCTTATGATAACCAATATTGTATCACTGCAGACAGACCTGCTCATATCAGGAGATGATCTCAATCCTGTGAAAAAAATATTCAGGAAGAAAATTGAGCACAATCTTATGATCCTTCCAAACACTGTATCAAGGAAAAAGCAGATACAGCCCAAAGCGATTGAACTGATGAAAAAGCTGTAATAAACAAGAAAAAAGAGGCAAATATGTACAATAATATCTTTGCAGAACTTGGAATCATCCTGATTATAGCGACGCTCTTTGCATATCTGGCAAAGGCATTAAAGCAGCCTCTTATCCCTGCATACATAATCAGCGGACTTCTGATAGGTCCGGTATTCGGGCTTATAAAAGAGGTAGAGCTGATAAGCACTCTGTCTGAGATAGGGATTGCGTTCCTTCTTTTCATAGTCGGGCTTGAGATAGAATTCAAAAGGCTGAGGAATGTCGCACAGGTATCTACTCTTGGAGGCATGCTTAAGATGCTTATCCTTTTCCTGGTAGGCTTTATTATAACCAGGGCACTGCATTATGATGCTATAACAGCAGTATATCTGGGTATAATCATAGCATTCTCATCAACAATGGTCGTGGTAAAGCTCCTGTCTGACAAGAGAGAGCTTGATACTCTGCATGGAAGGATAGTTCTTGGTATGCTGCTTATGGAAGACTTTATAGCGATAATAGTTCTTGCAATGCTCGCCAATGCAACATTCTCCATTGATACAATCATATATTCTATGCTGAAGATAATATTCCTTATAGTTATTTCATTCTTCCTAAGCGTATATATACTCCCATCCATATTCAAATTTGCTGCAAAGACAAAAGAACTGCTGTTCCTGGCATCAATATCAGTGCTGTTCTTTTTTTCAATCTTTGCTATGACGCTTGACATTTCACTTATTATAGGAGCTTTCATAGCAGGTGTTGCGCTTGCCAACCTTCCTTACAGCTTTGAGATAATAAGCAAGGTCACGTCTCTCAAGGATTTCTTCTCAACAATATTCTTTGTATCGATAGGAATGAGCATAAGCTTTGGGGCAATCTCAAAGATTGGTGTCCTGCTTATGATACTGCTTGGTGTTGTAATCTTTTTCAAGCCAATGATAACCATGGCGCTTATAACTATATTCGGATATAAGAAACGGCCTGCATTCCTCTCTTCAATGTCACTGGCGCAGATAAGCGAGTTCGCGCTCATACTTGCAACCCAGGGTATGATACTAGGACACATATCATCAGAGATCTATACTCTTACTGTAATACTTGCGCTTGTGACTATGGCAATGACATCATATTTCATAAACTTTGACAACCAGCTTTACAGGATGTTTTCCAAAAAGCTGGATATATTCGAAAGGATACTTCCTCATAAGAGATTTCATTTTGAGTATATGTCAAAAAAGCCGAGATATGAGATAATACTCTGCGGCTACAACAGGGTAGGATTCAGTATAGTCAGAACAATAAAGAAGATGAGGAAGAAGATGCTGATTGTTGACTTCAACCCAGAAGTCATAAGAAACCTTATAGAATCAAAAACACCTTGTCTCTATGGGGATGTGGGCGATCCTGAAATCCTTAACCGCCTGAATTTCAGGGATGCTGATATGGTAATTGCGACAATCCCTGACAAGCATGACAACTTTTTGCTGCTCCAGAAGATAAAAGAGTCAGGAAGCAGGGCAATAACATTTATGACTGCTGCAAATGTGGATGAAGCTCTTGAGCTTTATGAAAAAGGAAGCGATTATGTTATACTGCCGCATTTCCTTGGAGGAGAGCATGTGGCCTACCTTATACAGGATCTTACAGCAGACCTGACAAAGCTTATAAGGCACAAGACAAGCCATATAAAAGAGCTAAAGCACAGGAAGAGTCTTGGACATGAACACCCTCCAAACTATCCACATAAGAAAACGTGAGAGCTATGGAAAAGCAGGATATAAAAGCGCTGAAAAAGAAGGCAAAGATTCTGGATCCTGTCATAAGGATAGGAAAAAAAGGACTCAGTGAAGAGAGCATATCAGAGATAAAAAAGCAGCTGAAGAAAAATAAGCTTATCAAAGTCAAATTCCTGAGAAGCTTTATCGACAGCCAGGACAAGAAAAAGGCTGCGTTCGAATTATGCGAAAAGACAGGAGCAGAGCTTATTGACAAGGTTGGATTTGTTGTGGTCATTTATAAAAGATAGTCTATTCTGTGATTATCATGAGAAATATTTATATACTATCACTCTTATAGATTAATGATTATATGATATTATGGTGAATGTATATGGATGTAAACGAGCGCTTGAAAAAATTTGGATTTAGAAAGCCAGAAGAATTTGAGTTTGGCGGGTTCTTTACCCCACAGAAATTCAAGACAGGGTATCCAAGCCCTATAGATACATATCTCATTATACTGGACTCACAAAAGCCGAATGTTGAAGAAGTGTATTACTGGCTCATGAACCATGCGAAATACGATTTTGCTTATGCTACTGTGGACAAGATTACTGACGTATTTGCTGCAAGCGAGCATTCAAGTCTTTTTGGTGTATCTCAACAGAGGCTTTCAATACAACAGGACAAAGTCACCCAGTACCTTGCGACAATCGGTAAGTTCATAAAAGAGCTTTTCCAGATGGTAAGGGAACTGAGGATAATCGAAGAAAGGATATTCTATTATGAAGACAGCTGGAAGCACCCTAAAGAGAACGCTTCTGAGATAACCTTAAAAGGCATGTGGATTGACTTAGTCGAAGGGGGAGCAAAGAATCCTGCCTCTGTATATGGTATGGCCAGAGAATTGCAGTTTACTGTCCTTCCTGATCTTTTCTTCAGCGCGCCTCCTCTAAAAAGCACACAGGTGGATGAATATGTTGAGGGCCTTGATTTCAATTTGAATGTAAAAAACGTGCTGAAAAGAAAGCTGAAGACATTCATAGTATGGAAAGATAAAACATACGAAGAGATACAGATAAGGCAGAAATTCATGATAAAGTACATGAGGCAGCATTTTGATATTATAAGAATGTACATGAACTGGGTAAAACCATATCTTCGCTATATAAGGAAGCTGCAATCAAGAGAGACAATGTTGGACAGCCCTGATATAATAAGCTCTTTTGAAGGCTCTATGATGGAAATTGAGATACTTTCAAGAAAAAGAGTTGCAGACTGCAAGAAAGTATGGTCAGTCATAATGATGACTTTCCAGTACAGGTCAATGCCAAGCATGGCATACCAGGCAGAAGGATACCAGAGAGGACCTCTTCATGCAGGAGAAGTCAAGGTAACATTCAGGACATACACATGGACTGACAAAGATATAGAGAACTACAAGAAGATGAGGGAAGACGAAGACCTTGAGCTTATAGGAACAATTGACAGCTCACTGAAAGCAGCCATGGAAGAGTTGGGAGATGACCTTAAGAAGTATCTTGGAGAAAGGGGAGAGATGTTCAGGGAAGATATTGAAAAAGAAAAGGAGAAACCAAAAGAAAAAAAAGAGACTGTGCTTTCTCCATTTATAGGAATCTTCAAGGGATTAGGAGAGATTTTCGGTGTTGAGGGAAAAGGAGAAGGAAAGCCAAGGACAACAAGAGAGATGAAAAAAGAACAAGTTCTCATTGATTCTGAGAGAGTCAGAGCAGGGGGAGAACTGGGATTTCAGACTTACGTAATCTACAAGAATTTCAAGAAAGCGCACAGCATGATGGCCTGGAGATGATGAAAATTTTTGTTTATGTTTTTGGGGAATAAGGAATAAAAAATGGAAGAAGAAGAAAAGATTAAAGAAGAATTAAAAGACCTTCCTCCTGGAGATAAGATAAAAAAACTTAGGGAGATAAAAGAACTGGAAAAAAAGAAGATAGATGAAGCAGAAAAGCTTATTCTTGAAGAGCAGAAAGAGATTGAGAGGCAGGAGAGGGTCAAACGGGAGCTTGAAAGGATTGTATTGCCTGAACAGAAAAAGGTTGACATCAAAAAGCTTTTCACTGAGGAAGAAGACCTTGAAGAGACTGTTAAAAAGGAAAAAATAGAGCAGACTCAAGAAGAGATTCAGGCAATGAGGCAGTATGAGGTAAGGCTAAGCAAGGGGCCTGTAGAAGATATATACAACAAGGTAAGGGGCCTGCAGAATGAAGTGGAAGAAAAGGGCTATATGAACGATATGCAGAGACAAGAGCTTAATGCGCTTGGATATGCAATGGATTACAAGCAGAAGGATATTGACGAAGGAAAATACAAGTCAACAACAGAGGAGATTGAAAATGTCATGGGCAGCGCAAAGAGCATTATAAAGTATTTAAGAGGTTGAAATATTATTTCTAAGAATGCAGATACAATATATATATAGAATATACACAAATTTAATAAATGTCTTATCATGATTAAATGAAAAATGCTTGATTATGGACTAATAGGAAACTGCGTAACATGTGCCCTGGTAAAAAAGAATGCTTCAATCGAGTGGATGTGCTTTCCCACATTCAGCAGCCCCTCAATATTCGCAAAGATACTGGATACCAAAAAAGGAGGTTCGCTTGAGGTAAAGCCTGTAGGAGAGTATAAGATTACGCAGAGGTATCTGCATAATACAGCTATCCTTGAGACACTTTTTGAATCAAAGAAGGACTTGTTCAAAGTGATTGATTTTTTTCCAAGATACAATAAGCTTCTAAAAGGGGGGCATGAAGATCTTCTGAAGGAGAATAATCTTATAAGGATAATCATGCCTGTCCGGGGAAAGCCGAGGATAAGGCTAAGATATGACCCAAAGCCTGATTATGCAAGGGAAGACTGCAAGTACTCGGAAAATGACAATATCCTTGTATGCAAAGCATCAACCCATAAAATAAACATGGTGTCAAATATCCCTCAGGATATAATTTCCAATTCAGATATCATATCCCTGGACCATTCAAGATTCATAGCAGTTGGAGACAATGTTGAGAATCTCACACTAAAAAGATGCAATGAGATGCTAAGGGCAACAAAGACATACTGGGAAAAATGGTGCAGGACTCTTGTTCTTCCAAAAGAAAACAGTAAAATTATTATCAGGTCTGCAATCACATTAAAGCTGCTCACTTACAGCAGGACAGGAGCAATCATTGCAGCTCCGACAACATCCATACCTGAAGAGATTGGCACTAAAAGGACATGGGACTACAGATACTGCTGGGTAAGGGATGCAGCTTTCTGCGCTGATGCGCTCAAAAAGATAGGCAGGGATTATGAACCAAAAAAACTGATGGAATTCATAATAAATAAGGCATTGGAGCATGACTACATACACATAATGTACAGCATCACAGGAGAAACAAGGCTGAAAGAGGAGACACTTGACCACTTATCAGGCTTCAGGGATTCAAGACCTGTAAGGATAGGCAATGCCGCATACAACCAGATACAGCATGACATATATGGGGAGATGGTGGATATAATGTATCTTTATTTTGTATATTACGAATATGAGAAGAAGATGAGCACAAAATACTGGAGATTCCTGAAATATATAGTCAACCAGATAAGATTCAACTGGGACAAAAAAGATGCAGGGATATGGGAATTCAGGGATATTCCCGAACATTTCACATATTCAAAACTCATGTGCTTTGTGGGTGTTGATAGAGCAATAAAACTTGCGCAGCATTTCGGCAGGGAAAATCTTGTAAAGGACTGGCTTGACCTTAGGGAAGAGATAAGGTATGATATTATCAAGAAAGGGTATAATGATGAAGCAGGAGCATTTACAATATACTATAACAGCAAAAAGCTTGATGCATCACTGCTGAAGATGGCATACCACGAGTTCCTGGATCCTACAGACCCTATGATGATAAATACAATAAAGGCAATTTATAACGGCCTCAGGACAGATTATCTTGTCCAGAGATATAAGGTAAAGGATGATTTCGGGAAATCAAACAGCGCTTTCACAATATGCTCATTTTGGCTTGTCCAGGCATTGGATTATATTGGGGAGAAAGAAAAAGCAAGGCGCATATTTGATAAGCTGATAAAAAGGGCAAACCATCTTGGATTGTTCTCAGAAGATATTGACATAGCAACAAAAAAGCTTGTAGGAAATTTCCCACAGGCTTATACCCATATTGATTTGATAAATTCTGCAATACTGCTCAGCGAGTGGTCTGCAAAGAGGAAAAAGATAGACTGGAGCGAGATGCCTAAGAGGAAGAAGTGGTTTTGATTACCCTTACAAATTAAGCAACCAGCATCAGGATTGATTAAAAATAAATAAACTTATGCTCTTTTGTGATTGTGATGATATCAATATTCTTGATTATGTCTGAAAATCTGTCTTTGATATCAGTCATAATTTCACTAAACTCTTTTTCAGAATATACTTCAAACTCTGGCTCAAAATCCCAGTTACATAAAACCTTAGCATGATGTATTATGTTTTGATTCATCTTAAAATATTTTATCAGGGTATTTAATCTTTCTTCTTTTGGATTATCAAGATAAATAAATGTCTTAAAAAATTTTATTCCTAATTTCTCATAATTTAATGCAATCTTATAACCTTCAATTACTTTGTTTTTTTCTAACTGCTTAATCCTGTACATTATTACTCTTGATGCTGTCTTTAGTTCTTTTGATATTTCTGTAATTGGTTTTCTTGAATTCTCGCTTAGTTGTTTTAAAATATTTATATCTATTTCATCAAGTTTAGTTTTTTTTCCTTTTTTCATTATGACTCTTGGCTTGCTGAACTCTTTTTTTTCATCTGTCAGGTAATCCCTATTATATGTGTCAGCTTCAACAAGGATTGATATCGCTTTTTTATTGATGTATGACTCAAACAAGCCCAAGACCTCATTTTTCAGCAGGTCAATCCCTTCAATAGAATCTGTTCCTAATGATATTATCAAGTCCCAGTTACCGCTGCAGGATACTATCCATTTAACAGATTTATTTTTTTTCAAGGTTTCAATAATTTCATCTAATTTTAATGATTGTAAATGCTGGAAAGAGAGGCATATCTTGAACTGGAGGATATCTAATTTTGATAGATTTAAAATAAGCTGATAATGGGTTATTATATCATTCTCTTCCAGCTTTTTAATCCTGTAATTGACAACTTCTGAGGATAATTTGAGTTTTTTTGCTATCTTTGAGGAAGGCTGCCTTGCATCCATATCTAATTCATGCAATATCTTCCAGTCCTTTAGGTCAATTTTATACTTGGAATAAGACATATTTTATTAAAAATACAAATAGTATATAAATTTTGTCTTTTTCCTAAAAAATGTTATCAAAACATTTAAGTATTAGTTAGTTATTACTAGATAGTAAGGAACCAGCCAATGCCTATAGGCTCTAAAGAGGTGGAGATGAAAAA
>DAOVBM010000046.1 GCA_030670545.1 Candidatus Woesearchaeota archaeon | reverse complement strand
ACAAAAATTTCCATAGGATATTCTGGTTTAAGTCAAAGTAATAACAAAGAATGCAATAGTTCCCAGCAGCAATGAATGCTTTATTCCTGCCTGCAGAGTGCCTTCTGAAAGCTTTCCAATCACGATACCTGCAAACATTCCCTGTATAAGAGCAAGCATCAGGAATATGCCGTCAATGCTTACAAACCACTGGCCAAGCGTATGGACAAAAGTATATACACTTGTCGTGTCAATATTTATGGTCATCATCATCCCTGTAAGCGCCTCCTGCGTAAGCTTTGGCACACCCTCTTCCTGAATGCCTACTTTTGACATGAATGGGATAAGCATGGTTGATATAACGACCATCACTCCGAGGAAAACAAAAAATATTATATAGCTCTGTATAGCCTGCGAGTGTATAGCTGCCCTACGTTCTGATTTTATCCTCTTTATCTCTACAAGGGAATTTGTTATTGACTCAAGCACATCCTCTATGTTGCCACCACTCTGCTCAGCTTCAATTACTGTTGCAATTGCGCGCTGTATTATCCTGTTGTTCGTGTCATTCGCAAATGTGACAAGAACCTTGTGGACTGGGATAGACCATGTTAGCTGATTGGCCATCTTTTCCACATAAGGATTCAGGGCAGCATAATCAGTTTCAGAGATATGGATTATAGCAGCAGGAACATTCATGCCTGACTTCACAGCGCCTACAAGGTCTCTTATAAATTCAGGGAATATCTGCTCAATCAGTTTTTGGTTCTTGCTTTCAGCAAAAAACTGCACTATATATCTTGAGGCAGAGACAGCAACTGCCATAAACAAGAATGGAAGAAATAACCTGCTATGGAAAAAGAACCTGAAATCAAATATTATTATAGCTATTGAAATCATGAAATACACAATTTGCTGCATATTTAGTCTGAATTTCATTTTTTATATCATACCTCTGGCTGCGAGAGATTAAGGAATATTATAAATCCTATATTCATTAGCGGTATCACAAGATACGTGCCAAAACCGATTATTACGCTTATATTTAATCCTCCTATTGTACCTCCCAGCATGCTGATAAGCGTCAATGCTGCAACAAAAAACAGAGGCGCAGCTATAAGTATACCTGTATATATGTCAGAGTATGTTGCTACTGTCTGCGCATATTTTTCCCTTTCAATCTCATATGATGACATTGACTCCTGAGACTTTGCAATAAAAAATTTCTCAAGCTCGCCTCCGCTTTCTATTGTGTTAAGCATTCCTTCAAGAAACTCTCTCAATTCCTCCTCAGGAGTTACGGCTGCGACAGACCTTATAGCAGTCACCATATCATAACCAAACAACTCTATATAATCAACAATCTTCCGCAGTTCTATACAGAATTCCCCATATTCCATAGACTCTGCTATAAGCTTAAGCATTGCAACAGGCGGTACCCCGCTTGAAGCTATAGCAGCTATATGGTTGATTGCAAAAGGCATATTTGTCTTTATGCTCTTCCTTCTGGAAGTTATTATCGTATTAGGATAAAAATAAAATCCTAAAAATGTGATTGATGCGCATATTGCGCCTACAATCAGGCCGCTGATTATTGCCACAAGAAGAGGCTGGAATGCAAGAATAGATATGATAAGATATACAAGGGATGTGATTATAAATATATTTGTAGTGGCAAATATCATTATATTTGCATAAGTATTTGATAGTATCTGTATATTCGCAAGCCTTAATGAATTGTAAAGTTTATTGAAGAATTCAGGGAATATTGAGATGAGGTAATTTGTAAACCGCCTTACTGTAACATTTGCTATTAATCCTATCAGCAGGGGCTTGTAGAGGGGAGTCGCTTTTTGCTTTGCAAGCTTCTTCTTTATTTTTCGAGCTTCCTTAAGCAGGGCTTCAGGGTCTATAGAACGCTCTTCCTTATATCTCTTGAATTCCTGAAATGATACATCTGCCAGTTTAATCAATGATGGTGATATAAATGTCTCTTCCCCTATATATTCACTCTTTTTCCTAAATACCCTGTTCAGCCAGTCTGCAAGAATTGCCCTTAATGAAAATCTCCTGACACCTTCTCCTTTAGGAAGTTCCAGCTTTTCAGCGCGCAGCTCTTCAGGAAGCGCTGAAGGCTTTTCCTCTTTTTTTATGCGGAAAGCAGACTTTACTTTGTATGAAAGCCTTTCAAAAAATCCTCTTAGGGGTATTTTAACATGTTTTTTCTCAGCTTCTTTCTCTGTAACCTTTTTTGCATAAAATTTTTTAGGCCTGGGCCTGAATACTTCTGCAATCCATTGTGTAAAAAAGATCTTTTTCTTCTCAGCTTTCCATGCTTTTTTCTCAAGTTTTTCCTTTTTCGCAGCTTCAGCTTTCAGTATCTTTTCCTTTCGCGCTTCTTTTATATCTCTAAACCATGCTTTCAGCTTCTCTGCCAGTTTTGTGAATAACCCTGCTATCTTTTTCAGCAGGGGAATTCCTGCTTTCTCAGCTTTGATCTCAGGAACAAAAGGCTTTTCAATCTCTGGAACCTGAACTTCAACAGGAATTTCAAGTGCAGGCTTTATCTCAGTAACAGCTTCATGCGCTTCCTCTTTCTCTACTATATGAGGGACAGCAGGCATCTCAATCTCAGCAACAGGCTTTATCTCAACTTCTCTTTTTTTAACATCCTTAACAGTGATATCACTCATCACTTCATTAATATTTATCCTGTACACAGAATCATATATCAGCGTATTGTAATTTTGCACCTGCTTTAGAAGAAGGATTATATAACTATCATAATAATCAATTACCTCTTTTCTTGTCTTTCCTTTGAGTATTGCATCCTTAAGCTTATCATAATTCAATGAATCAATCTTCTGATTCTGGTACAAAGCAAAGATGTCATCAAGCTTCTTGCTTATCTGGGATTTATAATAATTATATGAATCTATCTCATTCAGCAATTCAAAAATCCGGTCTAAATATCCTGATGCTTCCTTATACATTTTCCCCAACTTTGCATCCCCTATCTGCTCAGTTTTTCTGAAGCAAGCTTTAAGATATTATGGTTCTCCATTGTTATCTTAAGAAGCCTTGACCTGATATATTCAAGTTTATGCTTTGCTTCCTCAGAATCCTTTCCACTCTCTATCCTGCTGCCTTCTATATCATCAGCCATATGGAAAAGAACCTTTATATCCTCGTATCCTGCTTTTAAGTCATTGATATTCATCTTAATCCAAACCTCTTAAGCAAAGCCTTAGGATCCTTATGATACTCATTGATTATTCTTGTAAATTCTGCAAAAGAGGATATCCCCTGTTTTGCCATTATCCTCAGAATCTCAGTCCTTCTTTTTATCTCATCAAAAAGCGCAGATACTGGCTTGCCGGTCCTTTCGCTTATCTTCTGCAGCAGTATAGATTCTTTGCCTGATGTAAATGTGTCTTTTACAGGATTCCATGTGAATAGCTTATTTGACTGGATATTTCCCAGTGATTCCACCTTCTGGATCTCATTCAGTTCTCGCAGCCGCCTGACATTCCGTTCAGGAGTCTTTATATGTGTAACAACGCAGATTACATCAAGAGAATCTATCAATGAAGGCGGAAGGTCTATAGGCGGAGACCCTAACCTCCTTACAAGAGCTTCGATTGATGATGCATGGAATGTGCTGTATGAAGGGTGGCCTGATGCCATTCCCTGGAACATGACATAAGCTTCCCTGTCCCTTGTCTCTCCTACCACAACATAATCAGGGTTCTGCCTGAATGTCTCCTTAAGCAGGTCAAACAATGTTATCTCTCCAAACTGCTTCCCGTATATATTAGGCATCCCGAATCCTGTCCTTGTGACAGCAGGCAGCCAGTTATCATGCACAAAATTAAGCTCTCTCGTATCCTCAATTGAGCATATCCTTGCTTCAGGCGGGATGAAACTCAGTATGCTGTTAAGGAAAGTAGTCTTTCCTGATCCTGTCTCTCCAATGATCATCATGTTGAACTTGTTTTCTATTGCAAGCCAGATGTAAGCAAACACCTCTGCAGAAGCTGTATTCTGCTTCATCAGGTGTATCGGAGTCCAGGGATCTTTTGTAAATTTCCTTATTGTAAAAGTAGGGCCCCTTGTTGTGATATCCTTTGTATATGTCGCATTCACCCTTGAGCCGTCAGGGAGGGTTCCGTCCAGCAGAGGCTTTGCGTATGATATATACCTTCCAGTCTTCTGGGCAATCTTCTCTACAAAATTTATCATCTTCCTTGAGTCAGTATATTTTATGTTTGTCCTCATATTCTCATACTTCCTGTGGACAATAAAAAGAGGGTAATCAAGCCCATTGCACTCGATATCCTCAATATAATAGTCATTCATAAGAGGAGATATCTCATTAAGGCCTATGGAATCCCGGTATATATAATACATCAATTTCCTGTAGCTATCACTGGAAAGCTTTATGCCAAGTTCCAAAAGTATTGACTGCACGCTTTTCTCCAGATATTCAATCAGGAACTTGAAATTCTCTGCCTTGACAAAGTTTACATTCACCATCTCTTCAAGAGCCCTCTTCACCAGCCTCAATACTTCTTTCTCAGAATCAGTAAGCACAGGCTCTTCGACATAATACACCAGCTCCTTGTTTTTATCATCCCAGAATATATGCGCGAATGCAAAAGGAGGGATAAGGGGGTAACGGACATTTATCTTTGTCTTGTTCTCGTACGAAGGAAGTTTTATCATCCTTGGCCTGAGGTCTATATAGAAACCCTCTTTTGTACCTATTTCTTTTGCTTCTGCAGGCTTATTTTCTTCTTCATCCTTTACAGCCTTTTCAGCTGCCTTCTTTTCTTCTTCTGGCAATTTTACACCTTTATCTGAAATCTATTACATCCACTTTTATGAAATCTGCTTTTGAATCAAGAGCAAACTCCAGAGTATAATTATACCCTCCTGCATTGTGCATATGCACCAGAACTCTTGCTGAATCTATATTTGTATTATTTCCTTCTGGCAACAATTCAGTATACCCCATTCCTAATGCAGTAGCAGGATTATTGTCAAGCGCAAATGAGAACATCCCGCCTAATTCTGTCCCTGTATCTATTGAATAAAAGCTTGTGATAATCTGGGAAGTGTTGATTACTGCATAATGCGTTGAACTGCCTGTCTTGGATATGTTCACCCTGATATGAGAGTTCTCAAGCACATATGCGCCATGCATATCATAAGAATTTACATCTATATCTGATACTATCTTCAGGTTTCCAAGGCTTATCATGGTTCTTGGCTCAAGTATCTTTGTATCTGACTCCATCTCCCACCTGAGAACATCATTCTTAAGTGTTACTTTCCCATCTGAAATCTCAAACTCCACAACCCTCTGGCTTCCTACACCCTCATCGATGACATCAGTTATCACATTATCAAGCCCCATAAACATGTCCCTTGTCTTTGTAAAAACTGACTTATCCCTGTTCTTCTTAACAATAGGAAGTCCGGCTTCCAGTATAAGGATGATTACTATGCTTCCTATGAGCATGTATAGTACTGCTGAAACCCAAATCTGGGATTTTTTCCTGTTCATAAGCTTTCTTTGCATTTTCTTAATTTATCCGCTGATATTTATAATCTTAACATTGAATTTTGCGCACCCTTCAGGATAAACAGCAAATGTATCAGCTATCCTAAAATTTTCAAGCGCTATCCGCATTTCCTTTCCGCTGCTGAATGCTACCAATTCTTTTGTCCTTGCCTCATAATCAGACTCAATTGTCAGATTTTTTATAATGTTCCCCATTGTGTTTCTTATTGTGAATGATAATGAATTATTATCATATCTGACATCTGATATCTTAAACATGTATCCTCCGCATTGTAGGCTTGATGTTGTACTTTCTTCAAGTACGCCTGAGACCATATACTCCTGATAGATATTATAAAGCCAGAAAGCAAGGAACAAAGCAATCACAATAAATAGGAACCATAAAAATACATTTATTGTCACATCCTTGGCTTTTGGCATTTTTAAAAAAGAAAAATGCTTTTAGCAAATCCTTATCTCTGCTATTTGTCTTTTTATTGCATGTTCAAGGCAGGTTGTATTGATGTTCCTCACTTGGATAATAGGGGCTAACTCTATTTGTTCTATCTGATCAAGCGTTGTATTCCCATCTCCCCCGAGAGTTAAACTTCCTTGCACAAGCTTGGATCTAGACGCTGGCATTACAGTATCTATTTCTGCTGACGTTTCTATAGGAGGCTCATCAGCATCTTCAGTATACAATTCTGTCACCTGAATTCCATGTATATCTGTAATACCTGTATTAATTAAAGTAAATCTTAATATTGGATCCCCACTATCATCAATACACAATCTTATCTTATCTCCTACCTGCACAATTCCCATGCTTGTATCCATGCTGCATGATATCTTCTCTGAACTCTGCGCCTCTACCTGCACTATAGTTGTCTCAACATATCCTCTTCCCCAATTCATAACAACAGCTCCGAGTGATACAGCAAAAGCTATAAGCAGGACTGTAGCAATCAATGGAGATACACCTTTCTTATGAAATACTCTTTTGAACATCCTCATTTTTTCACCCCTTTAGTTTTAGCAGTTTTCTTAGCAGCCATTTCTGCAAGGAGACGTATCTCCTCTGAATGGCCTTTGATTATGATCTTAAGCTCCTCTTTAACATTCTCTATAACTGCAACAATAATCATGAGAATCACTATTATCAGCCAAAGGAAAAGCGCCTGGGCAAAGCTCCAGTTCAGCACGCCTGTTGCAGTCACTATCTTATGTATAAGCCCGTATCCGAACATAACAAAAAATATTCCCAGAACAAGAAGAATCTTCTCAAATATATTTGGATTCCTTAATTTATCTATACCACTTTTTAAATTACTCATCTGATCACCTCTTTTATCTTAAATTCAATATTACTCATATGATAATCTCTTTTTTATGATTGCTTTTCCATACAATCAGGGATCATTTCATCTCCAAGCGGATAATATGACACCTTGTTCTCGCATATTATCCTTATTCCCTCTGATAGCAAAATAGGGACAACCTCTATCTTCCTGATCTTTTTCACTGCGCCTCTCTTAACAAGATTGATTTCTTTTGAATTATATTTCCCTATCAACAGCGAAACATCAATTTCATCAACCTGCGGCTCATAGTACAGGTCATATGACCTGAACAACATCTCTTTTATTCTTATGTCCCCCCTATTTGTAACATTAATATATAAATTTTGTGTATTTTGGCAGGCATAATCAATAGTGACAGCAGCAACATCGCATTCCAGAGTACTTAATGCCCTTTCCTTAATCTGCTCTGCTGACCTCTCAGTATATCCTCTCATGAAACTGAACATAACAGTACTAAGAATAACAACAAATGCCATTAAGAGAACCCAGCTTATATAAATGCTGACTCCCCTTTTATTTACACCTCTCTTTTTTCTTTTAAAATACATTTTTCAGCATATTTTCCAGCAATTTCTTAACTAATAGACTTCCCTAATATAAACATTTTCATTTTCATATGATTTGAACAACATTTTTAGCTGCATTTGAGGATTATCTTCAAAGCTGAATATGTATGAGCCTTCAGCGATATTAAGCTCAAATGACTTGTAAAGCTCAACTGCAGACGCTTGGCCTGGAGACAGCTCAATCACTGGATCACCATAAGGCTTCAATAATATGTTTTCCTCCTTAAACCTGTTCAGAAGTATTGTCTCGTTCCTGTTCCTGAGCAGAATCACAAACCCAAAATTATGGTCGCGCTGCCTTGCATAATTCAGGAAATTAGTGCAAAACATTTCCATACTTTCCATCACGCTTGTATTATGATACAATGCATTATTTACTGTGAATGGTATCTCTGACAGAAAATTGTCCTTCAGCTCAAGGAATACATCCTCTGTGTCATATGATGGGGCAAGCATTGGGATTATGCCTGCAACCATTATTATAAGTATAAGCGACGTGAAAAGGTAAAACTGCCCTTTTTTTAATTTTGTGATTTTCATCTTATTCTGACACCTTTATCTCTATTATACTGTTCCCACTTTCAGCATCGACTCCCACCTTTCTGATAAACAGTTTGTATCTGCCTGCTTTCATCTCTTCCACTCCGCTAAGAGTTGTGTTTTGATATGACAATGATAACTCTGTCCTGTATGTGTCAGTTTCGAGCAGAGTGCCAAATGAAGGATTATGCGCATCCCAAAATTCCTTATTATCCAGCATCCTGTCCCTTGCCCTGATATTTGCTCCTTCTTTTGTTGCAAATATATATGTATTTCCATCAAACGAATTTGAAACAAGTTCAAGAGTATTAAAGATATTGGAGATATTGGATAAATAACTGTCTGTCGCAATGCCTATGCTTGTATTGTCTTCCTCTGCATAAGTGATTTTCTCATATTCACCCTGTTGGCTGAGGAATGCTGAAGAATATGTGATAGTCAGGTTAAGGTCTATGACATTGAGTGTGCTGCTTATTGAAGAGGCATTTGCTGTTATGGTAATAGGATAACTGCCTGCAATAATCGGTGCGTCCAGCGAGATTGTGTATTTCCCGCATCCTATATCAGTCACTGCAAATTCTTCTAAAGTAAGATTCCTGGCATCAAGCTCAACAATAAAATATGAACCATCAACACCTCCAAGTTTATCAGCCAGTCTGATTTCTATTTCAACAAGCCTGTTTGTATAATAAACATCTTTAAATGTAATATTATCTATTGATATCCGGGCATCCGGAGTTATATTGAATGTCCTGTTCTTTTCTGCTTTATTTCCTATCTCATCCATGCATTTTACATTGATTGTATGCTTACCAACACTCATAAACGCAGCCATTGACTCATGGTATCTTGAGTCAGTATAATCAAAATCATCAAAAGTCATTGAACTGTTCTCCATGAATGAGCAGTCTGCATCCTCATCAGTCACCACCCGGATGACAGGGGATTGTGACTTAAGATTGCATACCCCAAGATTACCAGGTATAATAATATTTATGTCTGGTCCGCTCTGGTCAAATACTGTAGAGACATTGCTTGACCACTGGCTTGTGCCATTTGCCTGATTCCTTGCAAGCACTCTTGCATAATATGTCAAATCAGGAACAAGACCATAAACTGTAACATTTGTATAATCTGTCCAGGTCCAGTTTACAAGATTCTCTGGATCATAGCCTTCAGAACTGTTGGAAAGCTCAAAATAGTATTCAACAGGCGGACTGTCAGGATCGTATGAAGTTGTCCATGAGTAAGTGAGATGGCTTGCATTTGCAGTCACATTAGGTTCTGACATCTGAGGTGTAGTAGGCGGAGATGCATCAACCCTTATCTCATAATGCTCAACATATCCCCAGTTTGATGCATTGTCTTTGCACCTCAAATGAAAATACAATACTCCATCAATTATATTTGTATAAAATACACTGGTCTCATCATAAAGCAAGTCAATCTGACCTTCAGGGATAGTATCAGGGACAGTTCCAGCATTCTGGTCAAGAATATATGAATAGGCAGTGACTCCGCTTATAGTATCCTGGGAAGTCCAGTTGAAAGCAGGATCATTATTTCTTGATTTATCATTCCAGATACCTTCATCATGCGAACTGAAGATGCCTGTTATCTCAGGGGGGATAGTATCCACGATTATGCCATTGCTTGACGAATCATTTGTGAGGCCTGCTGAATTTATGACTCTGACATTTATGTAATAAGTTTGGTTGTCGCTCAAGTCAAGCCCAGTATGAGTAACATCTGTGGGTGTGCCAGTATAAGTCCAGTTCACAACATCTGTTGCGCCAGGAGAAGTGCTTATGCTATACTCATATACAAGAGGAATAGTTAATATCTCAGATTCTCTATCATAAGCTCCATGCCATGTTGCATGCAGCATTGTGCTGTCATTTGTCCAGTCCCCGTCATCCACAACAATTGCTGCTGAAGGATGAGTCACATCAAGCCCTGCTCCTGTCTTATTGAGATAAATCGTATCATTATATTCCCTTATATTTCCTGCAGCATCAATTATCTGATAATATACAGTCCTTAATCCTTCCTCATCATTAAGTATCCATGTTTCAACTGAAGCGCAGCCCCTGAATGAAGTGAAATTTGCTTCATTATTCTCGTCATTCGCAAACCTGCAGCCTGCAACAACCTCACTGTCATCATATTCAAGAATAAGATTTACTGTGGTATATGCTGTATACTCTTCATTAGATTCCATAAATCCAGGTATGCCAATTGAATAAATCTCAATAGAACCATCTGGAGGCAGAGAATCATAGATTATATCATCTTCTGCTTCTTTTATTATACCAAGCGAAGTGTTTACCCTAATTGATACAGTTCTGTCACCCTGAACATCATCTAAAACCCAGGCAAGTTCAGGATAAACAGAATTAGGTGTTAAAGGGCATGGACTCCATGCTGTCCAGCCAAGATTATCATTCTTAAAAGAACATTCAACAGGATCTCCTGTAAAATCAAAATCTAAAGATAGAATTACATCTGTTATATTTGTGTATACTGCATCATTATTTATCACAATCCCAGGCTTTGTCCTGTCAAGGATTATTGAATCGCTGGTGATATAAGTATTTCCTGCAAGATCCCTTACTTTATAGTATACTTCTCTTATCCCGTCTGCAGGAAGAATGCGCCATGATTTATTTGTCTCGCAGCTTTCCCATTCGCTCCATATTGTATCATCATTGTTATATGCGCAGTCCCTGACTGAGATATTATCACTATAAGTCAGACTAAGCAGCGCGTTTGTTGAATCTGCATAAGTATCCCCATCATTGATAATTATAGAGCCTACAGGCGGCTCAGTGTCCTCTATGAATGTTATGACAGTGCTGTCATTAAGATGCACTGCATCTCTTACATAAAGCATAAGGCTTCCTGAATTATCTAATGAGCTAAAAGTATAATCAAGAGTTTTAGGAGGAGTTCCGGTTTTAGGTGTAATAGTTCCAATAAGACCACTGACTTTGATAGCGTCAAGGTAATCATAACCCAGGTTTTCATTTGTATCATTCCAATTAACATTAAAGTTTATTGTTTTTTCCTGCGCTAAATTGCTGTTGAAATAGATTGTGCCGGTTGTTGATGTAGCAGGAACATAAGAGTGATAATCTGTAGCTGCTGAACTAATAGAGACTAAAGAAGGATTTTGTTTATCAGCTGTGCCTGTTTCAAATCTGTTAACACACCCACCATGACCAGCACTCCAGAAATAATCAGATACATTATCATCATCTCCGCAGCATTGGTATGAGAAAGAATCCCAGCAGCCTATACTTGCATCACTACATTCACCAGAATAATCATCAGCAAGCACACACTCACAGTCAAACTGCGCAGGATCTCCATCTAATGAAGATGTCCATATATCTTCTGCTGCGCAATTGTATACTAAATTATTATAGCACTCTTCATATCCAGCAAAAACACCATCTCCTATCATATTCACACACTCATATTGGGAATCAATACATACTCTACTTTCATCAGGCTTTGTTCCGCAGTCGCCTGATATGCAGTCTGAATCCTCATCACATGTCAATCCATTTCCAAGATCTGCCAAACACGAGCTTTCGTCACAATGAAACCCTGTGTTGCAGTCTGTATCAAATGAACAGGCTGTAAGACAGTATGCGCTACTGCCAGATTCAATACAGTCATATATTCCACAATCCTGTACTAAAGTGTCAGAAATTGTCCCATCATCTATAAACATACAATAATAATCTAATTCTATACCGCATGTATCAATCTCATTATAAACATCGCCATCTGAGCTACCATTACAATAATCTATTCCAGTATCATTTGTCTGGTTAGTTACACAGTCTGCTCCGCATGCAATCCTGCAATAATCCAGTTCTCCAGGATAATTACAGAAATATATAGAAGTGGTATAAAAATCACTGCAATCATGCTCTACCCATGCAGGAGCAATACAACCCCCTGAACTGGCTGAGAAACATGTATCTGCAGCCTGCTCTTTCCAACCGCAATTGTCTGCATCAGTATACTCATTATCAACAGTTGTGTCACAATTTATTTGAGATCCCCATACACTGGATGAGCATGATTTATACCAGTTGTTTCCAGAGCAAAGTTCATAACCATTTGGCTGTTCCCATGGATTTCCAGGACTATAATCCACACAGCTTGTTTCAGTCGCATGGCAGTATTTTATGCCTAAGTCAAAGTCTAAATCACAGTTATTTGATGCGCATTCTGAATCAGATGCGCAGGATTGGCCATCTGTTTTTTTTAGAACACAATCCGAACCAGAACAATAATAATCAGATGTGCATTGTGAATCATCTGCACAGCTGGTATAGCATTCAATTGTTGAAACTCTTTGATATGGAGTGCAGTCATGGCATGCAATACCATCCCCGCATATATCTGTAGGATCTAAAGTGCAGCTTGCGCCATGAACTTCACTTCCTGAAGCGCAGGTAATATTTCCATAAGAACATATTGAACCACTGATATAACCATTGCCATACAAGGTAGTAATAGAATCACTTGAAAAAGAACCAT
>DAOVBM010000076.1 GCA_030670545.1 Candidatus Woesearchaeota archaeon | reverse complement strand
TCCCTAGAAAATCTCGTATTGCTCCCCCAGAATTTGCAGAATTATTTTCAAATCTATTATTCTCCTTGATTCTAATATCTCCCTGAATATTATATATCGCTCCACCTTTAGATTCAGCAGAATTATTTTCAAATCTGTTGTTCTTGCTGATTGTAACCTTTCCCAGATAATTATATATCGCTCCACCACTGCATTTGGCAGAATTATTTTTGAATATATTACCTTCTTTGATTGTAATATCTCCTATATAATTACATATTGCGCCTCCATAATCCGCAGAATTATTCTCAAAACATGAATGATTTATCTTTAGGCTTGGCTTTAGAGTATTTTCTGCTTCGAAAAGTATTGCACCTCCTTTTTTCCACAAGTCTTTTTTTTCCCTTCCCTTCCCATAACTGAATCCTGCATAATTCAGAATTGCTTCAGCCCCTCCTTTAAGATAAAGATTCTTCCATCCATCTTCTTTATCTTTTGCAGTAAGCAACACTTCAAGCCCGTTTTTGCCTTTTGCTTCAAATCTGCCCTCGCATGTAATCCCTGCGTCTTTTGTGAAATAAAACTCAACACCAGGTTCAAGAATCAATCCGCAATCTTTTGGAACATAAATATCAAAGTTTATAACATATATCCCTTTCTGAAGGGAATAACTGCCTTTGATATCTCGCAGTTCATCAGGAGTTTTATTGTATTTAATATCAGCTATAGGACTTGGTTCTTTTATTTCTTTTTCTGGATTTTGAGTTTCTGTCTTCTTTGCAAGTTTTGCTTTTAATGCTTCCTTTTTTGCTTCTCTTTCATACTGCTGATTAATTCTATCAATAAGATCATAATCTATTCTTCTGTCTTTGCAAGTGTCCCCGATTATGTTTGTTTTCTTCATTTTCATTCCTCTGCAATATCATCTGGTCTGTTGTTTTTGAAAATGTTTTTTGATAGGTCAATGTCCAGTGTTCCGTTATAATTTCGTATTGCCCCCCCTAAATTGGAAGAATTCTTTTCAAATATATTGTTCTCTTTGATGCTAATATCTCCGTGATCATTATATATCGCACCACCTTTATCTGATGCAGAATTCTTTTCAAATCTATTGTTCTCGTTGATTATAATATCTCCATGATAATTAGATATTGCCCCACCCCATATAGCAGAATTATTTTCAAATATATTGTTCTCATTTATTTCAACATTACCCCTAAAAGCGTATATTGCGCCACCATAACTCTCAGCAAAATTATTTTCAAAACAGGAGTTATTGATTGTTATTGTTGGTTTCAGATCGTCTTCTCCACTAAGAAGCACTGCACCTCCTTCTTTCCATATGTCTTTGTTTTCCCTCCCTTTCCCATAACTGAATCTTGCATAATCAAGAATTGCTTCAGCCCCTCCATTAAGATAAAGATTCTTCCATCCTTTATCTTTATCCTTTGCAGTAAGCAGCACTTCAAGCCCGCTTTTGCCTTTTGCTTCAAATCTACCTTCGCATGTAATTCCTACATATTTTATGAAATAAAATTCAACACCAGGCTCAAGAATCAATCCGCAACCATTTGGAACATGAATCTCAAAATCTATTACATATATTCCTTTCTGAAGGGAATAACTGCCTTTTATATCTCGCAGTTCATCAGGAGTCTTAATATATTTAATATCAGGTACGGGATTCTGCTCTTTTGTTTCTTTTTCTGGATTTTGAGTTTCTGTCTTCTTTGCCAGTTTTGCCTTTAATGCTTCCTTTTTTGCTTTTCTTTCATACTGCCTGTTAATTCTATCAATAAGATTATAATCTATTCTTCTGTCTTTGCAAGTGTCCCCGATTATGTTTGCTTGGTTCATTTCCAATTCTCGTAAATATTATCTGGTTTATTGCCTTTGAAAATGTTTTTTGATTCGTCAATGTCCAGTGTTCCGTTGTGATTTCGTATTGCTCCACCCTCCAAATCAGCAGAATTACTTTCAAATCTATTGTTCTCGTTGATTATAATATCTCCATAATAATTAGATATTGCTCCACCTTTCCATTTGGCAGAATTATTTTTAAATATGTTATTTTCTTTGATTATAATCTCTCCTTTGTTGATATATATTGCTCCACCCCATCCAGCAGAGTTATTTTCAAATCTATTGTTATTTTTGATTCTAATATCTCCATGATAATTAGATATTGCTCCACCCCATCCAGCAGAATTATTTTCAAAACAAGAATTATTTATCTTTAGGCTTGGATTTAGAGTATTTTCTGTTTCAAGAAGTATTGCTCCACCAGTTCTGTTTCCAAATATATTTTTTCTCCCTTTTCCATAACTGAATCCTGCATAATCAAGAATTGCTTCAGCCCCTCCTTTAAGATAAAGATTCTTCCATCCTTTATCCTTATCTTTTGCAGTAAGCAGCACTTCAAGACCGCTTTTGCCTTTTGCTTCAAACCTGCCCCCGCATGTAATTCCTGCATCTTTTGTAAAATAGAGGCTAACACCTGGCTCAAGAATTAATCCGCAGCCGTTTGGGACATGAATCTCAAAATCAATTAAATATATGCCTTTCTGAAGTGAATAACTGCCTTTGATATCTCGCAGTTCATCAGGCGTTTTGAGGTATTTGATATCAGATAGAGGATTCTGCTCTTCTTTTTCTTCTCCTTCTTCAATTTCTTTTTTCTTAGCCAGTTTTGCCTTTAACTCATCCATCCTTGCTTTTATTTCATACTGCCTGTTAATTCTATCAATGAGACCATAATCTATTCTTCTGTCTTTGCAAGTGTCCCCGATTATGTTTGTTGGTTGCATTTTTAGTCCTCAAAGATATCATCTGGCGTGTTGTTTTTGAAAATGTTTTTTGATAGGTCAATGTCCAGTGTTCCGTGGTGATTTCGTATTGCTCCACCATAAACATCAGCAGAATTACTTTCAAATCTATTGTTATTTTTGATTCTAATATCTCCATAATAATTAGATATTACTCCACCCCATATAGCAGAATTCTCGTTAAAGATATTATTTTCTTTGATTATAATATCTCCTTTATAATTATATATTACTCCCCCATTTCCGGGGGTAGAGTTATTTTCAAAACTATTGTTCTTGTCTATTCTAATTTTTCCTTGAAGATTATATATCGCTCCACCATTCCATTTGACAGAATTATTTTCAAAACAAGAATTATTTATCTTTAGGCTTGGCTTTAGAGTATTTTCTGCTTCAAGAAGTATTGCTCCACCGGTCATGTTTCTAAATATATTTTTAAACATATCTTTTCTTCCATTTCCATAACTGAACCTTGCATAATCTAGAATTGCTTCAGCCCCTCCTTTAAGATAAAGATTCTTCCATCCATCTTCTTTATCTTTTGCAGTAAGCAAAACCTCCAATCCACTTTTGCCTTTTGCTTCAAATCTACCTTCGCATATAATCCCTACATTTCTTGTGAAATAAAACTCAACACCGGGTTCAAGAATCAATCCGCAATCTTTTGGAACATAAA
>DAOVBM010000055.1 GCA_030670545.1 Candidatus Woesearchaeota archaeon | reverse complement strand
AATAATGGATATTGGAAAGAAAATTATAAATTATACGCTGAGTAAGCTTTTTTTTCCTAAAGTTGTCACTATAGACAGACCAGGGATTATCTATACTAAACAAGACAGGAAGTTTGGTGGCCTTAAAACAAAAAGAAGACTTGTTTTCTATTTTGAGGATATTTTTGTCAATTTACAGCTGGAGACTGTTAAAAAGTTAGGTAAAAAGAAAACTGCTGAATTATGGTATAAGATTGGGAAAGATTATGGAATAAGGACAATGCTTTTAGCGAATACAAAAAAATTACCGCCTTTCTTGTTATATCCTATTACTAGATATATCTTTTCAGGATTGAAGAGTGGAGGGATTACTTCTGCAAACAAAGTGGAGTATGATAAAAAAAGATTTCAATTCATTCTAAGAGGGAGTAATAATATTCTTTGTAGGAAAACCGGAGATGGGAATATTATGGCAGGGGTCATAAGCGGGATGCTATCAATTTTATGGGGGGAAAACTTTGAGGGGAATTTAAAATGTAGAAATTGTCCTACAGATTGCAAAATTATAATCAGTAAAGAAAAAAAAGTGAGATATTTTCCTAATATCAAAGAACTAAAACCGGCACAAGATTATAATAAATCAAACTTTCCAAGAATACTAAATAATATTAAAAAGCATATATCATTTAGTGATCTTTTCAAATTTAAAAAGATCCAACTAGATAAATTTGGAAAATTAAATTTCATGAATAAAGGAATTTTCCCTTCAGAGATTGGATTGCTGGGCTTAATAACAAAACATTATTCATCCATCAAAATAGTCTCTCTGCTAAATAAGACCATAATAAAAGAATCTGAATGCCTCTGCAATGAACTAACAAATTGCTATGAATCAACTAAAAAGAGGATATTGTTTATTGAATCAATTTTTTCTGCATTTGGATATGGTATCATTAACATAAGTATTAGGAATAATGACTTAAATGTTATTGTAGAGAATTCACCAATAAGCAAATATGATTTAATGGAAGGTAATTATCCGATTTTGGTACTAATTATCAATGGATTTCTGAACTCAATCTTTAATAAGGCCTATAAAATCAAAGAATTCAGGATACAACCAACCTTAATAAATATAATCTATACTAAAAAGAATTAATCATATATTTTAATTTAAGAAAAATATAATAATATAGTTGAAATAATTTTTGTCGTTTAGGATAGATGCGCAAAATGTCTTTTGGAATTTCATCATAAGAAAATGTGTAATTTTCCATTAATTTGAAGAAAAGTGAAGGATATTTTCTAAATTTAAGTATGACCTCTGGTGTTGTTGGATAATTTTTGATATACTTCATAAATCTGGGATTATTATTTCTATCCAATTTACTGACCAAATTTCTAACTTGTGCATTAATAAACCTTTTTTTCCATATTTTCTCAAACTCGCTTAGTTTATTTTTCTTTATCGCATGAGATAATACTTCCGATGCTTCTAAAGTAGGAGTAACGCCAAAGGCCATAGAACTTGATGCATTACCGCAACTATCTCCTAAAAAAGCAAAGTTATTGTATCTTAATGGCAAAACAGGAGTTACTGGAATAACTGCATTATTCTCTTTGAGAACTTCAAGATTATTTATTAATTTTTTATAAATTGGTTGAAATTTAATTGAATCAAAATCCACTTTCTTTTCATATTTCCATAGGCCATATGCAATATTACCCTGAATGGGATTAATTTCTTCCACATCTCCATTATCATTGAACATATGATAAAGGTAATTAGTTTTAATATTATTGTCGTTTTTTAGTATCCTTACCTTTCCTAACCAATATCTAAATGGCAGTTGCTTATTTAATATTTTTCTTAAAAAAAAATTCTTTCCAGAACAATCGATTAAATATTTAAAATTATATTTATGTCCATTTGTTTCTAAACATTTATTTTTTATTCTAATAGCTTTTTCTCGTTTAAAAACAGCATTAGATTGGCTTAAAAATGAGTTACATGTATTTTTATAATCAATAACATGTACATTCTTTTTAATAGTAAAAAATATATTGTCATAAGCACCAACTTTTATTCCATCATATTTATGAATATAATTTAGGTTATAATTTTCTAATTTCTGGGTTAGTATTCTAATACTATGTCCCTGATTACTTCCTAATTCATTCTTATCAATCACTAACACGCTTTTATTAGGACAAATCTGGGACAGATTATACGCCAGTCCTGTTCCAGCAATCCCTGCTCCGACAATAATCACATCATAGTACTGCATTTTTAATCTCTCCCCCTATCAACCCAATCTTCATCCTTCCACCCTTGCTAAAACTTTCTTTAATGACACTGAATAATCTTTCATAGCAGCAAAACCCAGATAAGCGGCATATAGCAGGATAAGAGCCAAAGGTATTGATATGATCCTGTAATCTGATGTTTTGCTTATGATAATCCCTGACGAAAACAGCAAAGTTGCCAGTTTGGATAATTTATAGCCAAAAACCTCATTTCCATTATTAATATAATTGAACACAAAAATCCTGAGCACAAATATGATACCAAGGACAAAAAGAAATCTATTGCCTAAATCAAAAATAAAATAAGCAAAAAACATGGAAATAAAATAAAATTCAAGCAAGGTATTTGTCATGCTTTTTCCGTTCCTGAATCTGGTTATTAGTGTATGATATCCAAGCTCTTTATCTTTATCTGAATTATTAATGTTCTTTATTGGGATAGCCAGCCATAGGTTAAGGTACATAAAAGCAGATAGGCTTATTGTTAGTCTCATGTCCAGCCCAAGCAATAGCGAAGAACTTAGAGCAGGAATAGCTGCATGAGTAAATGCAAGCAGAGTGGAATCCCCAAAGAGCATAAACCTCAAATATCTGCTATAAACAAAGCCAAGTATAAACCAGGAGATGAATGTGAGCAAAAGTATAATATTTTGAAGGGATAAGACAATACCTACAAAGAAAAGCCCAAAGATTATCTGTCCTGTATATCTGACATTATAGTCTGCATCAACCTTTGCATTATATAAGCTTCCGATAGCATAAGCTATAATACATAAACATGACAAAAGATATATCTCATCAGTTATTTTATCTGCAAACGCAGCTGGAATTAATATTGCAAGAAGCGCAATAAAAGATCTTTCTATCCTCATCGCTTTTACTGTCTCGTTAATATAAGCAATTCCTGTAGCCATCTTAAGATAGGTGATTTAGTGCTTATTTCAATTTTATGGATGAAAACAGGTAAAAAAATAAACTATTGATATAAATATAGTGCATAATTTATCAGAATGACTGTATAATTTATCTAATCTATTGATTTTTTATCATTTTCCTTAAATAAGATTTATTATCTGCATTAAATTACTTGCCTCAAAAGAGGTGAAAGAGATGAACCCGGAATTCATCTATGACACAACATTAAGGGATGGAGAACAGATGCCTGGAGTTGTTTTCTTCAAAGATGAGAAGATAAAACTAGCAAAGAAAATGTCAGAATTAGGGGTGGGCATAATTGGATTAATGCCTGCAGTCTCTGAATCTGAAAGAGAAGTTACAGAGTATCTGGCTGGCAGCGGGCTGCAAAGCCAGATTACAGCTGCAACAATGATGAAAAAAGAACATATCAATATTGCTAAGGACTGCGGTGCGCAGAGAATCATTCTATTCACCTCTGTTTCTGATATCCACTTAAACAAAAAATTAGGAATTAGCAGAAAAAAGAATCTGGAAAAGAGCATAGAATTCGTAGATTACGCTAATGAACTGGGGATGACTGTCGATTTTGCAGGAGAAGATGCATCCAGAGCAGACATAAGCTATCTGATTCCTTTTATCAATAATTTAGGAGATAAAATAGGCTATTTCCTTCCCTGCGATACATTAGGGTGTTTGACACCCAGACAAACTTATGATTTTATAAAAAAAATAAAGAGTGAAACTGAATGTAAAATCGGGCTGCATATCCATAATGATTTTGGTCAGGCTACAGCAAATACTCTTGCAGGAATAGAAGCAGGCGCTGATTTATTCTCAGGGACATTTAACGGGATTGGAGAAAGGGCAGGCAATGTTCCGCTAGAGGAAGTTATTACAGCGCTAAGATACCAGTATGGAAGGGAAATGCCTCTAAAATATGAGATGCTCTCAGAAATATGCTCTTTGGTAGAGCTATACTCCAAGGTCAGATTACAAAAGCACAAACCAATATCAGGCAAAAATGCATTTTCTCATGAATCAGGTATGCATGTCGATGGTATGATAAAACACGAAAAGAATTATGAGAATTTTAATCCAGAGTGCATTGGCAGAAAAAGAAGGCTGTTATTTGGAAAGCATTCTGGTACAAATGGACTCAGGTACTTGTTTAAAGACAGGTTCACAGAAAACCAATATCAAGACATTCTACAAGCAATTAAAGCTAAATCAGTTCTTGAAAAAAAGGCTTACTCAAAAAGTGAAATCTTAACTATGTATGAGTAGGATGATTCTCTTATTCCTGATGTATCACTTTATCAAAAAAAGGGATGATCTTATCTGTCAGTGTTGGATCTTCTGTCTTAGGAGTGAGCATCACAGTACATACTCCTTCAGCTGAAGATTCTTCCAACACGCTCCTTATGAATCTTATCACAGTATCGACATGGTTATAGATAAGCAATGTGCCAAGCGCGTCTATGAGCAGATATTTATCTCCAGGCACTCTCTTGATGAACTCGCTTATTGCTATGCTCAACCCTGTGAGATCTGAGGGGTTTGAGATGTGCATAACATTATCCTCTTTCTTTGTTTCAAGAAGCGATGAAGAGATGCAGTCAATGAAAAATATCTTATCCATATCAATATTCTGCTCATCAAGAATTCTTTTCACAGCATGCTGAGGCCTGTTAATGCATACATACGCTCCTGCAAGGCTCTTATCAACAAACCGTTTAAGAATATCATTTGAAGTATTCTGGATATTCTCTACATCTGTAATGACAAGCGAACTGCATTTTTCCTTGATATCTTCAAATTTTCCCATTCAATTAGGTATTTCCAGCCTTATTTAAAAATTTATCGCTAAATTCAGGGCATTTTTATCAATCCCACATAATCAGAGCCCTAACTTCTTATCAATCTCCTTTGCGACCTCTTTCAGGTTATCGCATGCTCTTTTTATATCCTTCTCAACTTCTGTTATAAGCTCATAAAGGTTGTCAACCCTCAAAAGATACCTGTTTTTTTCATTCACAACCATACCTGATTCCATAAGCTTATTGAGATGGTGCACAACTGTGCCCCTTGTCAGCTTAAGGCGCGCTGCAAGCTCGTCTGATGAGTAAGGGCAATGGGTTTTTGTTGCTTTAAGCAACTCTATAAATATCCTAAAGCATGATTTATCCTTATCCCTCAACCCGAACAATCCTAATGACGATCCGAGCCACTGCAGTTCATAGTTAATATTTTCTGAAGAAGGCTTGCGCATGTCTATTATTGTAATCTTATGTTTTGAAACTATCATCAAACCATTAATGAGCTTAATATTTATAAATATTTCCCGAAAGATTTAAATAGTGCTTGTCAACTACAAAAGGAATTAGTTGATTTAAAGTCAACGAATATTATCAATAATCATTATGCTGAGGACCTAAGAATGAGTAATAATAAAAAGGAAAAAAAGGCAAAAGCAGGAGAAAAAAAAGCGCAGCAAAAAAGCAGCAAAGAGAATGATGCAAAGATAAAAGATCTTGTTGACTCCCTCCAAAGGCAGCAGGCAGATTTTGAGAACTACAGGAAACGCGTTGAAAAAGAGAAAGAGGAATTCAGGGAATACTCAAAATCTGAAACAATAAGCAGACTCCTGCCAATAATAGACAATTTTGAGCTTGCTTTGAAACATACATGCAGCAAGGAAAATCTTATTGAAGGAATAAAAATGATATTCTCACAGATGGTATCTGAGATTGAATCTATGGGCGCAAAGAAAATTGAAGCGCTGGGAAGGATGTTTGATCCTTATGTCCATGAAGCAATCATGGCAGATTATTCATCCAAACCAAAAGATACAATCATCGAAGAGTTTCAGGCAGGATATAAGATTGGCTGCAGGATCATAAGGCACAGCAAGGTAAAGATAAGCAAAGGCCTGAAAGAAAAGAAGGAGATTAAGGACATAAAGAAAGAAAATGAAGAGGAAGATAAATGACACTGACAAAATCAACTTCACTTAACGAGGTATTAAGTTTAGGAAGCGGCTGCAAGAGGTGCGGCCACTGCTGCAGCTATGGCTCAGGCGCTCTCCTGGATGAGGATATTCCAAGGATTGCCGCATTCCTAAAGATAACAGAAAAAGAGCTAAAAGAGAAATACCTTGAAGATATCGAGAAGTTCAATACAAAAAGGCTCAGGCCAAAGATAATCAGGCAGAAAGACAGGCCCCACGGTAAATGCGTGTTCCTTAAAACAGATAATATGTGCAGCATACACACTGTAAAGCCTGCTGAATGCAGAATAGGGAACTGCGGAGATTATGGAGAAAAGCTCTCTATCTGGTTTACGCTAAATTATTTTGTTGATCCTGATGACCCAGAATCAGTCAGGCAGTGGACAGCATATCTGCAGACACACCCGACAATCTATGGAGGCAACATCACTGACCTTGTCCCTAACAGGGAAAGGCTCAGGAAGATGCTCAACTATTCAGAATTAAGGAGGAAGTAATAATGATAGAACATAAAACAAAACAGCGAATGTATCTTACAGCAGAATCAATATACAAATTCCTTTTAGAGATGGATGACAAGCTTGATACACTGATATTATGCAGGTCAAGCGAAGTGCATCTTATAACAACGGACCAGAGCCTGTACGAAGCTATCGGAAGCATTGAAGACAAATCAAAGATAAATTTCAGCAATCTTGTAAAGCTCATAGAAGTCACAGAGATTGCATCATTTGCGCAATCTATGAAAAAACCAAGGAAAATCCTCACAGACAAGAGAGTAGAGGATATCAGGGGCTTAAAGAAAGAGATAAGCAAAGAGATAGATAATGCTCAAAAAAGAAAATAAATGGAGATTAAATCTAATTAATTAATTCAAGGAGGACAGGAAAAATGACAGAGAAAAAAACTAATGAGAATAAACAAAAAAAAGCCAGTGTTGCAAAGGCAATAGGAATTGATCTTGGAACTACATTCAGCGCAGTTGCTGTAATGGAAGGCGGTGCTCCAAAGATAATCACAAATGCTGAAGGAGACAGGACAACACCCTCAGTAGTGCTGATAAAAGATGGAGAGAGGATTGTAGGAAAGATTGCAAAGAATCAGGCGATCACCAATCCAGAGCACACAATAAGGTCAATAAAGAGGAATATGGGAAGCGATGAGAAAATTACAATTGATGGGAAGGAATATGGTTCGCAAGAGATATCATCAATGATCCTGCAGAAGCTGAAAGCAGATGCAGAAGCTTATCTTGGACACAAAATAAGCGATGCAGTCATAACTGTTCCTGCTTATTTCAATGACGCGCAAAAAGTTGCCACAAAAGATGCAGGAAAAATAGCAGGCCTTAATGTCCTAAGGATTGTGAACGAACCTACAGCCGCAGCGCTTGCTTACGGCATAGACAAGTCAGGAGATCATACAATACTTGTGTTTGACTTTGGAGGCGGAACATTTGATGTATCCATACTTGAACTGGGAGAAGGAGTGTTTGAGGTAAAGTCAACAAACGGCGACAACAGGCTTGGCGGAGATGATGTTGATGAGCTGATAATTGACTGGATGGCAGAGTCATTCAAGAAATCAAACGGCATAGACCTAAGGGAAGATAATGTGGCGCTGCAGAGGCTCAAGGAAGCAGCTGAAAAAGCAAAGATTGAACTCTCAAGCGCGCAAAAGGCTGTAATCAACCTTCCGTTTGTCACATCTGATGCAAGCGGCCCAAAGCACCTTAACATGGAGCTTTCAAGGCATGAATTTGAGAAGATGCTTGAGCCGATACTAAAAAGGCTGGAGACTCCTACAAAAACAGCGATCAAGGATGCAAAACAGGACATAAAGGATATAAACAAAGTAATAATAGTGGGAGGATCTACAAGGATACCTGCTGTTCAGGATCTTATCAAGAGCATTATACAAAAAGAGGCAGACAAGTCAATAAACCCTGACGAAGCTGTTGCATTGGGCGCAGCTATACAGGCTGGAATCCTGGGAGGAGAAATAAAAGATGTCCTCTTGCTTGATGTCACACCGCTAACCCTGGGGATAGAGACTCTGGGGGGAGTATTCACAAAACTGATAGATAAGAATACAACAATACCCACAAAAAAATCACAGGTGTTCTCAACAGCCGCAGACAACCAGCCTGCAGTCACAATCAATATCCTGCAGGGAGAACGG
>DAOVBM010000017.1 GCA_030670545.1 Candidatus Woesearchaeota archaeon | reverse complement strand
AGAACAGAAGTTATTTTTAGAGAATGCAGAGTTATTAACTAATGCCCATTCAAAAAAAGAAAATATTTTATTACAAGACATTTTTGTTTATCCAACTCTTAGAAAAATTGATATATTAAAAGATGAAGAAAAATTTGAAAGTTCTGAAAAGATAATTGATAAATTTTGCGATTATTCAAAAATTCTTATAGCTGGAGAATGGCAATCAGGAAAAACAACTTTAGGTAAACAACTATTTAGAAGGTTAAGAGAAAATAATCTTGTTCCAATTTATTTATCAGATAATCATGATGCTTATGGTGGTGAAATTAAGAAGCGTTTGTTAAAATCATTTGAAAAACAATATTTAAATGTAGATATCAATGATATAGATAAAGAACGAATTGTTCCAATCGTAGATAACTTTCATTTAGCAAAACGTAAAGAAAGATTATTGGATGGACTTTCAGATTTCAAACATCAAATATTAATCACTGATGATGTTTTTAGTTTAAATTTAAATGATGATTTAATTACTAATTCCTATGTTTATTTTAAAATAGAAGAATTTGAACCATCTTTAAGAAATGAATTAATCGAGAAATGGATTGCTTTATCAGATACAAAGGATAATTTACAAGGGAATAAACTTTATGAATCTTTGGATAGTAAGAAAGATTTCATCAATGCAACTTTAGGAAAAGTCATTGGCAATGGAATTATGCCAGCATATCCTTTTTACCTGTTGTCAATAATTTGTAATTTTGAAACTGCCGTAACACCTCTTAGTTCTGAAATAACTTCTCAAGGTTATTGTTATGAAGCATTAATAATCTTATACCTTAAAAAACAAAAGGTTAAGAATAATGAGCTTCAATATTATATAAATTTTCTTCAAGAATTTGCTTTTTACTTTTACAAAAAACACAGCAAATATATTTCTGAACAAGAGTTTGATAAATTCATGCAGGATTATAGAATAAAATTTACACTTCCATCTTCATTTGATCTAAATAAACTTTTGAAACGATTAAAAAAAACAAATTTAATTCAGTTGAATAGTCTTAAAAATTACTCATTTTGTTATGATTATATCTATTATTTCTTTGTAGCAAAACATCTTGCAAAGCAAATAGATAAAAATAATGAGACTGTTAAAAAGAGAATAATACTTGATATAATTGAAAATTTACAAAAAGATGAAAATGCCTATATTGCTATTTTTATTGCACATCATACTGAAAATGAATATATATTAACAGAATTAGTTAAGTCTGCTAATAATTTATTTAAAAAGGATGAGCCTACCACCTTAAATAAAGATAAATTGGCTTTCTTGGATGAAAAAGAAGGGAGTATAATCAAGGCAGTCTTTCCTTCGGAACATAGTACTCCTAAAACAGAAAGATTTAAACTATTGAAACAAGAAGATGAGATTGAAAAACTTAAAAAACATGAATCCAAAGACGAAGATAGCATCGATTCTGAATTTAGAAAAAGTATTAAAACTGTTGAAGTAATGGGGAGCCTTATAAAAAATCGAGCAGGGTCATTAACAAAAGATGAACTTAAAAAATTATTTCTAAATGCGATGAATGTTCATTTGAGAATATTGGGTAGTCTTTTTGAATTTATACAAGATGAAGATCAACAAGAAATTGTAGTTAGTCTAATTTCCAAAAACTTAGATGATTATATCAAATCTCAAGATGAAACTCCTCCACAGGGAAAATTAAAAAAAGTCTCCCGAGACATATTTTGGAATCTAAATTTTCTTTTAACTTATGGTTTTATAGATAAAATAATTCAATCGTTAGGATCGCAAGACCTAACTGAAATAATAGATTTAGTTTATGAAGGAAAAAATGATTCTGCATCTTTTTTAGTTAAACAAGGAATACTTATGAGATATAATCATCATTTAGACCCAATGAAAATTTTAAAACAATTTAAAGAAAAAACTTTTTCAAAAACTGCGAAAAAAATAATGGAATTTGAAATTATTCGTTATGCTACTCTTAATCAATTGACATATGTAGAACGGCAGCAAATTAAGTCCTTATTTAATATTTCACCTAATCAATTACCACACATACCTTCTGCTAAACAAACAAGAGGAAAACCAGAATGATTCATGATGGTTACGTTGAAGCAGCAGAATTCTCCAACACCATTACACAATATTACTCCTGCTCTATTCAATAGATTTATATTGATGTATTTATTTCTTTTTTTCTATGAAATACCTTACTTATTTTCGACCAAATGAAGAATTTTCAGATTTAATCTTAAAACAAGATCAGATAGTGGTTCCAGGTTCTGATTTGCATAGTACTATAAGTGTATTTTATATGAGTGAAGATAATGAAAGTGATTTAATCAAAGAACTATCCAGAATCAATTTTAATTCTTTTTGTGTCCAAACTGAAAAATTTGATGATTTTGATGATGATTCTTTGGTTTTAAGATTATCAAAACCAAATGAACTTTCTGATTTGCATAGGATTGTTGTTTCCATTGTTCAAAATTATGTAAGTGATACTTCTAAATTCAATAAGATGATAAAGCAATATGGTCTTGATAAATATAATCCTCATTTAACAATCTCAAAATCATCATCAAATTTTAATCGTAAGAATAACCACCTGTTTGGTCGAAAAATGCAGATTTCAGAGTACTTCCTTGCGAAAAAAGATGATGGTGTGTGGCAAGAAGTTCACACATTTGCTTCTAAAGTAAGACCTGATTCTGATGTGCCTAATTCTTTATCTTTATGAGCAGAGATACTGCAAAAACCACAAGATTTATATATATTCTTACATTTCTTATAATTAAGATGTCATTACTCGAAATAAAAAGTGCGACAATAACTGCAAAAGGGCAGATATCGATTCCAAAAGAGATTAGAACTGTAGAGGGATTTAAGGTAGGTTCAAAAATTGCGATTTTAGCATACCAAGACCATGTTGAATTAAGGCCAATGGGGCAAATAAACAAAAGAATAGATACTGCTTTTGCAAGTCAAAAAGTATTGGCTAAAGATTGGGATAGTAAAGAGGATGAAGAAGCATGGAAGAATTTGTGAAAGGAGATGTTATTGTCTTACCTTTCCCTTTTTCAGATCTTAGTAATTCAAAGAAAAGACCAGCTTTGGTAGTCGCAAATCTTGAAAGCGATGATGTAATTCTCTCTCAAATAACGAGCCAGACAAGACTTGATAAGTATTCGGTGATTCTCACGAACGACGAATTTGAAACAGGAAGTCTTAATCAAATGAGTTTGATTAAACCTCACCGATTATTCACTGCTGATAAATCTATTATTTTATACAAGCTAGGTAGCCTGAAAGAATCAAAGATAAAAGAAGTTAAAGAAGAGATTATAAAGATATTCAATAAGTAGTTTTTCTTCTTACCACTTATATATTCTTTCTATACCTCCTGAGTAAGAGAATATTTAAACCCAAGTTCATACCCCAGTATACAAAAACGTAACATTTATATACTAGCATTATTTTAAAAAATATGGAATTAACAGTTATTACTTATTCAGGAATGACGGGATTCTGATACTTAAAAACAAACTCTCAGAGGTGTTGAAATGGATTTTTTAGTAAAAGATGCAATGAAAAATGCTGAAGATTTTTCTTCAGGTGATTTTGAAGTTGGGCAGGCAAACATCAAGGTTTTCGGGTGCGGCGGCGCTGGCTGCAATATGGTGAACTGGCTTTATAAGAAAGGAATAAAAGGAGCAAAGATAATTGCATGCAATACAGACCAACAGCATCTTAACATTACAGAAGCAGATTCGAAATTCCTTATAGGCGAATCAATCACAAGAGGTCTTGGGTGCGGCGGATTCCCTGAGAAAGGAGCAGAAGCTGCAAAAGAGAGCATGAATGAGATTAAGAACTCGTTGAAAGATACTGACATGATTTTTATATGCGCTGGTATGGGCGGCGGAACAGGTACAGGCTCAGCCCCTATTGTTGCGAAAGTCGCAAAAGATAATGGGTCAATAGTCATAGGCACTGTTACAATGCCTTTTAAGATAGAGCGCGCAAGGATAGACAAGGCAGAATTTGGGCTTGAGCAACTCCGTGAGGTAAGTGATACAGTCATAGTGATAGACAACAACAGGCTTGTGCAGATTGCAGGCAACCTTCCTGTACAGCAGGCTTTTGCAGTAGCAAACGAGCTTGTAGCTACGATGATAAAAGGTATTGTGGAGACAATTGCAGTCCCTTCACTTGTTAATCTTGATTTTGCAGATGTAAGAGCAATCATGAAGAACGGCGGAGTAGCAGCAATAGGTGTAGGATCTTCAGATACTAAGGACAAGGCTCTCGAGGCTGTTAACGGAGCATTATCAAACCCTCTTCTGGATATAAATTATGAAGGAGCTACAGGAGCATTGATACATATAGAAGGCGGCCCTGAGATGACACTTCAAGAAGTTGAGTTGATAGGGGATAAAGTGACTTCATCTCTGGATCCTGATGCAAATGTGATTTGGGGCGCAAGAGTAAGCGAGGAGATGAAGGGAAAGCTTACTGTCATGACTATAATAACAGGAGTGCATTCTCCATGGATACTTGGTAAAGAAAGCGCTGAACAAAAGGAAAAGAGGATAGGAAAGCTTAGCAGTGAACTTGATCTCGAGATATTGTGAGGTGTGCAGCAGATGGATGTTGAAGCGACATTGAAAATGAATGACATGGTAAAGAATCTTACTAAGCACGGCATAATCTCTGATTCAAGTGAAGCCATGGAGATGGCTGCAAAGATGTATAATGTAGGCAAAAAAGAGAATGTTGAAATTAAAGAAGAGAAAGATGCCAGCGAAGGCGCAGCAGCTGCAGATGACAAGGATAGTGATAAAGTATGCAAGGAGGAAATAAAGCATCTTATAGATCAGAGGCTCCAGTATTTTATAGACAAGAACAATAAGGTTGTTATAAATGAATTCCAGAATATCTGGAGCAGGCTTAATGAGATTAGCTCTGAGATAGATGCAAAGCTTTCACAGCTTAAGCAGCAGAGTATCCAGTCACAAACCCATGGTGGAAATGTCCAGAAAGAGATTAATCAGCCCCCTGATGCCAGATGCGATCAAGGCAGTGACCCTAATCCTAGAAGCGGAAGCTACAATGAGGATGATATAGCTATAGACAAAGTCTTCTATTTCGGCCAGAAATGATTGGGATTTATCCTCAGAGTATAGTCAAAAAAAACCAAAGTTTTATATATGGGCTTATTAAACATTATTTTATAATTCGTATTTTCGCTAATCAAACAGGAGGGGTTTATTATGGGAATATTTTCAAAAATAAAAGAAGCAATAAAAGTTCCAGCTGACGAGGATATGTACGGTGAAGTTGAAGAAGAATATGTTGAACTTGATACTGAGCATCCTGAAGCGAGTTCAAAAGTTATAGTAAGGCCTTTTGTCCTTAATGATTTTGAAGATACAAAGCCAATCCTTGATTCTCTTAGGAAAGGAAAGACAATCTGTCTTATAAACATAAAGCCGCTTAAAGACAAGGATATTGTAGAGCTGAAAAGGTCAATCAATAAGCTAAAGAAAACATGCGATGCGGTTGACGGCGAAATTGCAGGCTTTGGCGAAGATTACATTGTTGTGACACCTTCATTTGCAGAGATATACAAATCAAGAGTTCCAAGGAAAGAAGAAGCGCCAAAAGAGAAAAAAGAAGAAGAATTCAAGCCTACTTCAGAGATTGAAGAGTCTGAAAGCGCTGATTGATTACTGTTTCTTTTTATTTACTGTTTATAATATTAACCGAATCTTTTTAAAAGCAATAGATTTAAAGCCTAATATCAGCTGGTGAGGCAACTTGGAGGGGTGATGACACTTCGGTGAAAACGCCAATGTTTCGAGTCGAAAGATGAGAAACAATAAATCCAAGCCTAGGCATCAGCTGAAATAATCTTCTTTAAAACTGGCTCTTTCCGTAAGTAAAAAGTCAGGTGCAACGGAGCACAAGCATCTTCAAAACTTAGGATGTGTTTTTAGAAGGCTCTGCGTCCCCGTAGGGGGCCTCCCCCCGCGACGAGCAGGATAAGGAAAAGGATTAAGTTTTGACTGATGATGCTGGTGCTCCTTGAATAGCAGACTTTTTACTTGCCTCTTTCCAAAAGATATTTATACATCCTCAATTAACATTTTATCATGGCAGTTCCAATACTTGACGATTATAATTTCAGGAATAAGCGTGTTCTTGTGAGAGTAGATTTCAATGTTCCTCTTGATGAAGATGGAGATATAACAAATGACAAGAGGCTGAGGGCAGCAATCCCTACTGTAAGGTTTCTTCTTGATAATGGCGCGCAGCAGGTGATACTTATGAGTCATCTTGGCAGGCCTAATGGTGAAGTTGTTGAGAAACTTAGGGTAAACAAGGTTGCAGAGAGATTTTCAGAGCTTATCGGGCAGGATGTTGCAAAGACTGATGATTGTGTTGATATAGACATGCCATATGGAAAGATTGTTCTCCTGGAAAACTTAAGGTTTCATAAAGAAGAGAAATCAAAAGATGACTGGGAGCGCCAGGAATTTGCCAAAACTCTTGCAGATTATGCTGATTATTATGTCAATGACGCATTCGGTACATGCCACCGCAGGCACGCTTCAGTCTATGATATCACAAAATACCTGCCCAGCTGCGCAGGCAGGCTTGTTGAAAAAGAGCTTAAAATAATAGGTAACGCACTTGCTGCTCCCCAAAGACCTTTTATCGCTATAATGGGGGGAGCAAAAGTGAGCGAAAAACTTGGCGCTATAAAGCATCTTCTTGATAAGGTTGACAAGCTTCTGCTTGGAGGAGCGATGGTCTTCACATTTTTTAAGGCAATGGGAAAAGAGACAGGGAAAAGCATTGTTGAGGATGACATGCTTAATCTTGCAAAAGAGCTTATCGATACTTCAGGAGGTAAGATTATTCTGCCTGTTGATATAGTTGCTGCAGAAAAGGCAGATGCAGAATCAAATTCTGATGTTTTCAGTATAGATAAGATGCCTGAAGACTGGACAGGCTTTGATATAGGGCCTGAGACAATAAACACTTTTAAGAATATACTAAAAGATGCAAAGACAATTGTATGGAACGGACCGATGGGGATGTTTGAGATAGAGAGATTTGCAGTAGGCACAAATGAGATAGCCAATGCGATGGCAGAATGCTCAGGCATAACTATCATAGGAGGCGGCGACAGTGCTGCTGCTGTAGAAAAGCTAGGTATAGAAGACAGAATTACGCATATCAGCACTGGGGGGGCAGCAGCATTAGAGCTTTTTGAAGGAAATAAGCTTATTGCTGTTCAGGCACTGCAAAAGAATTATCTTAAATTCAACCAACCAGTTTAATCTCAACGTCAAGCAGCCTGTTAATGCTTGTGACAAGCTCGTCCATCATTTTGTCCCGGTCAATCTTTGATATATCTGACTCAAGTTCTTTTATCTGCTGCGCAATAATCTTCTCTTTGCTCCTTATAGACTCAAGCTCTTCATTTGCTTTTGATATCCTGCCTATTACAGTTGTTGAATCAAGAGACCTTTCTGTATTCACTTTATTTTCTTCAAGCATGCCAAATTTTTTCCTGAATGAAATCAGCGAATTCTTGTCAAGCTTTTTGAGAACCTTCTTCAGCCTCGCAAGCTTTTTCTCGTTCAGGCTTAGGGACTCAGAGTTATCTTTCATGTTTGATAAGATATCGCAAAGGACAAGGTTCTCATCTGACATTAATGTATCAACAGGATCATTAAGATATGCATCAATCCATTCTGTGTGTTTCATAGCTATCTTTGAATATTTCTTTAAGGGGTGCTGGATTGTTGAGAAAGGAGTAAGAAATATATGGGATTGGCTCTTGAGATTGCTCTCAATACTTTCTTTTTCAGCCTTAAGTTTGCTGTAATCCTTGTATTCTCTTGATTTCTGGAGTGAGGCAACATCCTCTTCACTCTCTTTTACCTGCCCCTTTATTGTCCCCATCTGCTTCTTCTTTTCCTCAAGCTCTGATTTCATCTGCTCAGAAATCTCTCCAGACCTTGAATAGTCCTTTATCTTATTGCTTAGGCTGCTGAATCTGCGGATTCCAATTGATTTATACCTTTCCAGAAGCTTTTTATGGATTGTATCAAATCTTTTGATGTTAGCTGCAATCTTGTTTGCTTCGTTATCAAAGAACTGCGTGACTATTGTATAAGGCCTGTAAGACTGCTTTGTAAAATAATCAAGCTTCTGCTGAAATTCTTCATCTGACCCTTGTATTTCATCAACATTGTCAGGAAACCTGATGTTTCTCAGGAGGTCAACAATTTTCTTCATATATGCTATTCTATTGCCTTCCATGAAATCATATTCCCTTTTAGGTATATTAGGGTTCCTGAGCTTTGCATCCCTTAATTCTTTCAGATTTAATTTTGTCTGCGCTATCTCTTCTTCAAACTCCTTTTTCAGCTCTATGAGCGTAGATTCCATCTCTTTCTCTGCATTACCAGCCTTTTCAGAGAACCAGCTGGTTATTTCATCTATCTTTAGCTCAATCTCTTCTGGCTTTTTTGCAAATATCCTCTTTAGAATCTTGAATACCATTAATATTAAGAATTCATGTTCTTTTTATATATGTTTTGGATATTAATGGGAATCATAGCTTATAAATGCTTTAGATACTGTTCTATCTTATCAGCAGATTCTTCCAGTGAAAGATCTGTAGTATCGACAACAAAGTCATAATTAGCACAGTCTGTGAAATCTACATTGTATTTATTCATGAATCTTTTAAGGTCAGATTCATGTATCTGCTTCAGTTTTTTGGCAACTGATTCTACTGTAACATTCAGTTCTTTCCTCACATCGCTGCTGAATCTTCGTCTTACTCTCTCATCAAAATGTCCGTCAAGGAAAACCTTCACAGAATGAGGTATGAAATGGAAGCCAAGTTTTGCATCAAGTATGAAATTGTCTGAGGTCATACCGTGTTCAGCTATCCTCTGGTCAAGCTCTGCATCTATGCTTGTGTCTATCTCAGCCATCTTTGTAAACTCATGAAGCGGAATACCTTTCTGCTCTGCAATATTCCTTATGAACCTTCCTCCAGAGTGATGTGACAGATTAAGCCTTGTTGCCAGTATCCTGCCTACTGATTTTTCTCCTGATCCTATTTTGCCTGATATTGTTATTATCATTTTTTAATTTTATGCTGTTATTGACTATTGTCACTTATTGATTAATAAATCTTTTGGTTTTGCAACAATATTCCTAAAATTTAATATATAAGTATGAATTACGATTTATTATGAGAAGTATTAAACTGGAGGAGCTTACAGAGGAACAGAGAACACTTCTTGATGCAGCTGAAAAAGCTATGGGGAATGCTTACAGCCCTTATTCTGGCTTTTCTGTTGGCGCTGCGATATTGGCTGATGATGGCCATATCATCACTGGATCTAATGTTGAAAATGCTTCTTATAGTGAAAGCCTCTGCGCGGAAAGAAGCGCGCTTGCAAGGGCAAATGCAATAGGAAAGAGAATATACAGATCAATAGCTGTAATAGCTAAGCATAGGAATCATAATACAATACAGGTCTCTGCTCCATGCGGGAGCTGCAGACAGATGATGTATGAAGCATCGCATATATCTGGCAGCGACCTGGAAATAATAATGTCAAATACTGACAAAAGCAGGATAATCATAAGCACGATTTCAGAGCTTCTTCCGCTGGCATTTGGTCCAGAAGATCTGGGAGCAGATGTTGAGAAGTATAGAGGATGATTTGTTTACAGTCTTTCATAACCAAATCCTCTTCTTGAAAAAGCTCAATAATCCTCCAACAGGTGCATACAATATAGAGCCGTCCAATTGTGTATCTCCTGTTTTCAGCGCATGCCTCAAATCTCCTTTAAAGATAGTATAACCTCTGCCTATCTCATAGTTAAAATGCGCGTCAGATCCTCCTGTCATCCCAAAACCGAATTTTAATGCTGTCTTTTGCGCCTTATAATTCTCGTATGGCAGGGCTCTTGAGTTGAACCCTTCAATGCCGTCTATTCTTCCTTCAAGCTCAATGCATGGGTGCTTGAGGTTTCTCCTAAATAATGCAGTAGGGTGAGCTGCTATTGCAATACCTCCCTGCTTATGTATTTCATCTATTACTTCAAAAAATTCCCTTGACATTATCTCTTCATTAAGAAAAAGTCCAAGTATCTCTCCATACTCTGTCTTGATCTCAGCCCCTACTATGACTTTAAAATTTGGATCATGGTTTAGTTTTGATACATTAAGTCCTCCTTCGATTGTGTTATGGTCTGTCACAGCAATGCCGTCCAGCCCTCTCTCTTTTGCTATCCTCAGCAGCTCATCTGGCTTTATTGCGCTGCATCTTGAAAAATGCGTGTGTATATGAAGGTCGTATTTCATTGGTATATCCTTTTTTTATGCGAAGCAAAATTTTCTTGTTTATGCTGTTATATGCGTAATTATGTAAAGTACGATTGCTGTAATCAAAAATGAGCTGCTGGCCAAGATAATTTTCCATTTATTCGGTTTTTTGAAGTCTGTCGCAAGAGTACCTTCAGGAAATCCATAAAGGAACACAAGGCTTGAGATCATTATGAGATAAGGCATTTCTTTTGATGAGATATAGAATGCGATTCCCATCAGAGCATAGGTAATTGCCCTTATTATTGCTTGTTTGCATGGTTTAGCTTTCTTATTGCTCTTTTTTCTGTACTGGATATATATAAGGCCAATAAGAACTAATACAGGTACAGCAATAACAACTATTGCATAGAAGCCCAGCATATTCATTATTGCTGCAAGAATCATTATGGCTATAAGATCCTTGATTATGATGAAATAATTCCTGCCTACATCTATTTCTTCTTTTGCTATGTATGCAAGAGCTATACCAAATACTATGCCTATATTTGCTACAAGGGCTGTTAATGCGTAATTAATCAGTTGCATAATAGCAATAAGAAAGAGGAAGTTTAAAAGATTTTCTAAAATCATTATGTAATAAGTCATACATAACAGAGCAGTAGCATCTTCAAAACTCTGGATGAATTTTGGGAAGGCTCTGTGTCCCCGTAGGGGGCTTCCCCCCACAACGAGCAAGATGTAAAATAAGAATGAGTTTTGACCTGAAGATGCTACTGCTCTTTAATATCCGACTTATTACCCTATTGTTAATTCAGAACCTATTAACATACCCATCAACAACAACCATAACATCTTCCTTGGCTGCTCCTATGAACTTTACTGTCCCTGCGTTCTCATGCCCGCCTCCTTCTATGAAGCCATGAGGCACTTTTTCCCTCAATTCCTTAAGGAGGTCATGTATATTGAAACCTTTCACATCTTCTGTTGCGCGCACTGTTATGAAATCAGGTCCTGAACTTAATGTAATGACTGGCTTTTTCCTTGTCTCGACAACCCAGTCATGCAGCATGCCTGTAGCCTTTCCTGCAGCAGGATAGCTTCCTCTCCTGTTGACTTTCCCTATGTCAAGCCTGGCAATAACAACACTTTCTTTCTCATCAATAACACTGTAATGCTTTGATGCTTTCAGCTGTTCCTGTTCAAGGTATGTCATATCAGGAAGCATAAGCTCGACAAGCTCTTTTTGCTTGTTTATATCAGCTCCAAGCAGGTCATTTACAAGCCCTCTTGATTCTATGAACCTGAGGTAATAAGCTTCAAAATCAATTGTCTTTGCAAGTTTTTTAAGATATTCATGGCTGAACCCCTTGTCTTCAGCTATTCTGAGGTAATTGGTAAATTCATCTCCCTTTGACCTATCACCCACTCCTGCAAGGGCAGGAAGGATCTCTATGTCTCTCACTTCATTGTTTATGAAGCGCGCAATCTCTGCAGCAAGCATGCCGGCAGTATAATTGCCGTCTCCTCCTACAGCATGTGGGGTGACATTGACATCAACATAAGGATCAATTGGAATATTTCCATTCTCATCTTTCTCTCCAGGATAATGATGGTCAGCTACAATGATCTGCGCGCCGTACAACTTCATCTTCTTTATGCCTGGGATATCTTCTTCAGTACCTCCGTTGTCAACAAGTATGACCAGAGGCTCTTTTCTTCCGAATCTCTCTTTGTTATCCAGTGAATGCGTGAGGTCCTTTACAACATCTGCATATTCGTAGAAAGGAGCTTTTGAAGGCGCTCTCCTGTAATACTGCCAGCATGCTCTTGAATTATTATGATTTTCTATAATCAGGGGAAGTATTGCCCTTTCCAATGCTATACCACCGCAGTATCCGTCGCAGTCTGCGTGGTGCCTTAGAATTATAGGCCTGGACTCAAGTATGGCTTTCTTTACTATTTTTGCAAACAGCATTATCTTTGGCTTAAGTTTATCTAGTATATCACTCTTGATGAAGAATTCGACATCAGAGGGCATAGCTTTTTCTTCAGCTGCACCCTTTATCTTTCTCTTTAGCTGTTCTCCCTTGCTTTCCTCAAGCCGCTTGAAACTGACAAGCTCAGCTTCAAGGTTATTGTCATATTCCATTAGCTGAAGCATTGCGCTTATTGCCATTCCCTCTTCAAGTTCAGGGAATGCTCTATTCCCTGCTCCTGCAAAAGACTTGGCAGATATAGTGCCGCTTCCGTCAAACAAAGTGAATATAGTAGGACCTGAAGTCTGCTTTATTGACTCTAGCAGCGCATGAATCCTGAACTCCCTGCCTACATCATCAAGTGAGAATGAAGCTATATCATGAGTCTTTTCAACAAGTTCGTATTTGCCTTCGAGATATTCAAGCTCTAATCCATAGGGAAGTGTTATCTTTACAACCTTTACAGGAATCATACTATCTTCCTTATCTAATTTGTCTTTGTTTATGAGTTTTCCCTTCACATGCTTATTTAGGCTGACAAGCTTGTTAGGAAGTATCTTTCCGATATATATCTGGTTAAGCCTTACAGCAGAGATATCAGCAGAATGCGGCAGCTTATGAGCTTTTATTGTATTATTTTCTTTTTGTTTATTTTCCATTTTTTTCACTTATATTGGGGAGAATTAGGGAGTATATAAATATTCGTAAAAAAATAATAAGAAACTAATGGTCGCCAGTAATGCAATGGCGTTTCCAGACAAAGAAACAATTAGAAATGATTTGAAGCAAAGGGTATTTTGAGCAATCACAGAATTAATTATCAAATCACCATTTGATGCTATGCAGCACATTGACAAGGTTTGCTGTGCTCAATAATGCTAATTCATAATCAGCATCCTTTTTAACAACAGGCCATGGCTCAGTGATCCTGCTGCATTTAAGCATGGCTTCCACTGCAATATAAGGTATCCTGAATTGTTCTATAATCTTTATGCGCTCCTTGTCGAGCATTGTATAATCAATTGCCTTTTTTTCAGGATTAGCATCAAACTGCCTGATATGATTTAATCTTACAGATCTTTTTAAATCTCCATAAAATAATTCAAAATTGACTTCAACTTTTCCTACCTTATAACCCTGATGTATATCTATTATCATGTTAGGGTTGACTGATATTATTATATCTTCCAGTTCGTAATATACATCTCTCATCATTTTGTTATCCTCGTGTATCACTGGAGACTTTACATGATAGAAAAAGATGCTATCTTTAATTGGATATGATCTAGCATAATATTTAATAAAATCATTGCCAAATTCTGATTCTTTTTGATGATATCCTGCCAGTAGGAGTGTCATCCTGTTCTTTCTGCTCATTTGATTCATTGAACAAAATAAATTAAGAAGTTAATAAATGTTTTTATCAGGTGTATGTAATAAGTAAAATTTACAGGAGCACAAGCATCTTCAAATCTTGATGAGCGTAGCTCATTAAGAAGTTAGAGAGCTTTGCTCTCCAACTACTCCACATGTGTTTTTAGAAGGCTCTGCGTCCCCGTAAGGGACATCCCCCCGCGACGAGCAACACTTCTAAATCGAAGGAGTTTTGACTGATGATGCTTGTGCTCCTTCTGTAGCAGACTTATTACATACTAGAAGATTTTTATTGGTATGTATCATAAATAGCAGAACTATTTCCTTCTTAAATGCTTGTTATAGGATTCTCCAGATTTATCCAGGATGAGTTTTAGATATTTCATATTTCTTTCAATTGCTTCTGAGTACATATCCTTGTCAATATCCCATCTATTTTTAAAATGATGAATCATGTATCTTTTTTGATTTCCTAAATCATCTTCAAGCCTTCCCATAATTATGTCTTTAAATCCAATAGTCTTCTTTGCCAGGTCAAATTCGTTCTCAAAACCAGGAACATTTCCCTCTTTAAATTCTGCGTATAAGGGATTCAGTTTTTCAAGGTAAGTACGATCAGCCATCTGGCCTAACAGGTCAGCAGAACCCAGCATTTTACTTATAATTTCTTCTTCATGCGATGAAAAGTCAATTTCTTTGATATTTGAAGTAAGATCAGTACAGATGATGCTGTTCTCGCTAAATTTTATATCTGCTTCTGAATAGTCATTCTGTTTGAGATATTGTTTCATAAAATCTATACTACGAGCGACATGATCAAGCGTATATTTTGCTCCAGTCCCAATATTATCGTTTGACTGTTGTATATATCCTGTATCATGTATAAGCGCGCTAATCAATCCTAAATTGATATTTTTTTCAGAAAACTGTTCTCCTTTCACAAGATAACCATGAATCAGCCTCGCCATTGCCAAAAAAGTATCAGTAGTATGCCTTAAGTCATGGTAAAAGACATTACATCCCCTGTATCCTGAAAATTTTCCGCTGAAAAGCAGAGTAATATCCTTGAAAGTATGGTTTAAGAATATAAAGTCAAATCCCTTAATTTCCATAGAAATAATTTTCTTTACTTCAGACATTACATCCTCTGGCTTTTTCATATTTACAAGGTCAGCCAGGCAAGGTTCTTTATTTCTGTCTTTCTTTTCAATTTTCATGGATTATCGCCTTTAATATATTCAAAATAGTGGTTTATATTGGCTAGGGTCATATTGACTTCCACCTGCAGGCTCATTTTCTTCATCAGCTTGTGCGTTAATTTCATGACTCTCGTCGTCTTTCCATTCAGAATGTCCCCACTGGATTATCATATTGATTCCTATCCTTTCTGTATAATATGGGACATCACATGCTCCAAAACAGCTTCCAAGCCAGATAAAAACTTCAGCGTTTGTCTGCGATTCTATAGCTTCATGTATTTCCTTTGCCTTTGGTTTCAGGCCGTCTGGCAGCTGTATAAGAACCTTGGATGCGCCAGCTGAATTTATGTGTTCGACAGCCCTTTCTATCTCCAGATTGTATTGCATATATGATTGATAAAAGATGTCTTATTTAAATATTTGTATCAATTGTAAGTATTCAATCTGTTATTTAAGGAGCACCAGCATCATCAGTCAAAACTCTTTCGATGTTTACCTCCTGCTCGTCGCGGGGGGAAGCCCCCTACGGGGACGCAGAGCTATCCAAAAATACATCAAGAGTTTTGAAGATGCTTGTGCTCTTTTATAATATGACTAAATACTTACTATCAATCCTTCTTAGAAACAAACACTCTCATATATTCCACAAAATCTTCAGCTTCTCTGAAATAATTATCATATTCATCTCCAGATATCTCCTTTATCTCCCTGTGGGTAATCATCTTCGAGAGATTGTAGAATTTTCTCATTATCTGTGCATATCTTTGCTCTATGTGCCTGCCTTTTACAAGCTTCTCGTCAATCATGTCTGCAACATGGCTTGGGCTTGGAGGAATCTGGTTTATCTTCATGAGCGCTGCATGCGATGCATCGATCACTGCCCAGTACAGGTCGAGTGTTGCCTGCAGGAGGTGCCATTTGGAATTCTGTAATGTGGCAGGAGCTCTTGCAAAATATGTCCATATGCTTTCTGTTGTAGGCTTTATCCTTCCTTTCCATAGCAGCATCTGTAGCGGCTCAAACACTCCAGGATCATAGATCGCAACCCCATCCCTAAGCATGTTTACAGCTATAGGGTCGCCATTCCTCACATATTCCCAGAAATTTGTCAGCTTTAATGTTGTGACATGCAGCCTTTTTGAAGTCTGCACCACAAGCTTTTCAAGTATGACACGGTATGTCTGCGATACTTCAGAACTAAGCTGTATTGCAAGGTCATTTATTATGATAAGGATGTCAATGTCATGCGCACCAAGCTTTGCATCCCCTCTTGCAGTGCTTCCGAAGAGGATTATGCATTTTATAAGATCTTTGAACTCCTTTGCGACCTTATCTGAGAACTGATAGGCAATATCAATATCATCTTTAAGATATTTTGCGATATTAGGATTGGTCTTTCTCCTTATCTTGTATTTCATCTGTCACCCCTTTTGATTACTCTTATTTGGATTATTTATTAAAGTTTTGTGATTATTAAATAGTAGTATACGCATTATTTCTTCCATATTGTGATTGGTATCTGTTCATGCCAGAATGTTTTTCCCTTCTCCAGAAGATTTGGCATGAAGATATTATTGTATACTACAAGAATACCATTCATCTCATTCAACAGCTTCTTTTCTATCCTGCTTCGTGTAAAGCTTTTGTCAGGGTTGATATAGATGATGTCATATCCTGAAAGATCTATATCTTCAACATTGTGGTTCATAAGCTCAGCATGGATTTTAAGTTTTTCTTTCATCTCGACAGCTTTGTTGTGAAGTTCTTTGTCAAATTCCACTCCTGTTGCATTTGTGAAAAGGCTTGCTATCAGGACAACTATGCCGTCTCCTGAACCTATGTCAATAAAACATCTGAAACTGCTGAGATTTATCTCCTGGAAAAATTCAAATACTGCATCTGCAGAAGAGCATCCCCAGAAACCGATTCCTGTATCCCTGCAGTTGAGCTTTCCCTGGCTAAGCAGTTCCCTGTAGAATATATTATATCCCTCTTTTATTTGCCTGAATCTTTCTTCCATCTCCAATTTTGTGCTTTCAATCATTTATATAGAGCTAATGGTTAGAATATTATATATATCTTACTAAAGTTTTAAATATAATATCTATTTTTCTGTGCATGTGGTTGAATCAGGAGAAAAATCTGGATTGGATGTTGCTAAAGCTGAAAGAATAAACAGCAATATAGCTGGCGCTTTTTTCATGGATATTTCAGAAAGCTTTCTTACAAAATTAAAGCAGTGCGACATTGTTGAAATAAGGAAAGCGATAACTAAACAATCAAAAAAAGGAGAAGGGCTGCTTGAGAAAAAGATAGAGCCTTCTGAGAATATTCTTAATGCAGCTGATAGCAGGGAAGATCGCAATTATATCAGGCATTTTCTTAAGCAGCAGTCAAGAATGCTGGATTATTCAAAGCTTTTTTCTTATCTTGGAAACAGGAAAGATAATGTTCAGGTTTATGATGCTTATTCTGTTGGAGCGATGAAAGATATCATCCAGGATTATTCTGAAGCTGAGACTATCTCTGTGGAAGCAGTTGACAGGATAATAGAGGACAAGGTAATGGAAGACATATTCGGCTTTGATAACAGCAGGGCGACTGTTGAAGAGAAAGAGGCTTTTAAACATTATAAGATATTCAACAAGGCTTTGATAGAATTAAAGTATAGCATGGCTTTTAGCTGAATTTTTGACAAAACTCTCTCTCTATTTTTCTATTCCATCGGAATCTGCGTCCATAGCTGGAACTCATTGCTTGGAGCGTATGCACCGAATATGAAATATGGAGGGTATTGCTGGCCAAAGTATGATCTGTGGACATCTCCCCATTGCTTTGGAGCAGACAATCCTGCGCCTGGAGCACCGAAGCTGTATATAGGGCTGCCTAATGCTTTCCATGTCTCAACAAGAATCCTGTCAGCCCCCATCTGAGCCTCGCCATGGGCTTCTGAGTTTATGCTTCCAATATATCCCTTTTTCTTGAGATATGTCAATGCATCTGTAAGAGGAAGGTCTCCCTGGCCCATTGGAAGATGGTGATGGCCGCCACCCATGCTGTCAACAAGATGGATATTCCCTATTATATCGTCCTTCTGCAGCTCTTTTACCTCATCCATGTACCACTGGTTGAACCGTTTTCTCCTGTCTTGTTCAATCTCTCCTGCCAATGGCTTGAAATGCTTCCACCACATGCCCATGTGCTGCGTGTCAAATGTCGCTTTTATGTGGCGCTTTGCAAGCTCTGCTGCTTTTCCCTTGTCTATTCCCATATAATTAGGATTTGGCACTAGTCTGACATCATTCTCTTTCTGCTCCAGCCCATAGTCCCTTTTCTGCTTTTCAATTTCATCCTTGGTCAGCATATGGCCAGTAGGATCCTCTACAAATTTTTCAGTAAGGTGTTTCGCCATCTCTTTTCTTGCGCTCAACACAAGACCTTTTAATTCCTCTGGATGCGAACCATATCCCATCTCTGGAAAGATATTCTCAGGAGCAATAAATATATCTCTGTTAGCATAAGGATTGTTCTGTGTCTCTCTCATAGCAAATATTCCTGCTTCTGCATAGGATTTCATAGACTGCTTCTTTGCGTATTTCTTGACAGATACTACATTCGCCATCATGTATGTCTGCTCTCTTATGTCTTGCTCCTGACCGACTACCATCTCTTTATGAGAATCTATCTGTTGCCTAAGACTCTTTAATCCTTCTTCTATAAGTTCTGAAGGCAATTTATATTCAGATGGGGGCAAAAGATCAGGCTTTAAAAATCTTCCCAGAAAAGACTGAGCTTCTTTTTGCAATTTCCATTGCTCTTCCCTGGGAACCTCTTTTTCAATTTTTTTGTAAAACTCAATTTGTTTCTTTAGTTGTCCCAATCCTTTCATTTCTTCATCCAGACTTCCACCATAATTAAGTTTCCAGCCTCTTGCGATTGATATCCTGCTTTGCAGCTGCGCCCTTAATGCTGCTTCTTCAGGGGTTATATATCTTGGATCTCCTGGCTCATAGCCCTTGGCTTTGTTCATCTCTTCAGCCTCTTTTTCAAACTGCTTCCAGTCGTAGGGCTTTACTACAAACTCCTTTTTTTCAGGATCCCATAAAGGTACCCTGTCATCCATCGTAAGCTTCTTACCTTCATAGTCTGTATAGTCACCTTTTGATACATGGATTATTTCTCCAACTTCTGCAATCCCTCTAATCTTATCTCTATCTGTTGCAGTATAAGTATACCCTTCTGCAGACTTGTTCCATTCAGGCCTGTAAACTATCTGGTTCCTTCTTATCTCCTGTATTATCTTTCCAGTTCTTTGGTCTACAAGGAATTTTGTTGATTTTTCAGGCTCTTCATCATAACCTACAAAAGCATTAGCCCATTTTCCTTCCTTGTTCCATGGCGCATCAAATATAGGCCTCTGGTATTCTCCAGTATGCACAACAACAGCTCCCCCCTGTGTAGTTTCTGCAGCAAACCTTATCGCTTTTTTGACTTCTTCCATAGACATGTGCCTCTGCTCATCGCTGAATCCATTTTGTCCTAATCCTGAAAGATTACCAATCTGTGTTGGGCTGTGGACAGAAGTCAGTGTTACCTGGTTTGCTCTTGCTATCTCCCTCAGGGTTTCCCTTGCATCTTTTCCATATGCTTCAGCTCCAACTGCTTCCATTCCTCCTCCCATGCCTGTCTGCAGTTCTATGCTTCCGGCACCCATCCTTATAGCTCCCTGAGTTGTGTTGATAAGAGTACCAAACTTGCTGCCTTCTGTAACAGTCTGTCCTACTGAACTTATTGGGAATAGAGGTTCTTCTATATTCTCAGTTGCCTTGATTTCCTGGCCTACCATATATGCCCTGTCCATAGGAGTGTAATATTCTGTATTGAATTCCATTGTATTGAATCTAGATATTGATATATATAAATGTTGTGCTGCTCACTGCAAATATTCACGAAAAGTGCGGAGATATCTTCTTACAAAATATTTGGTGAATTCATATTCATCCCTATCAGCTTTCTCTAAAGCTTTATAATATGACCTTCTGTTCTTGTATTCTATGATAATCAAGGGAAATCTCTTCTTGGATAATATGAAATTGACAATTAATCTGGCAATCCTTCCATTGCCATCTCCAAACGGGTGAATCTTTACAAACTTGCAGTGAGCCATTGCTGCTAACTCAACAGGATGGTCCTTATTTTTATTCTCCTTGTACCATTTAAAGAATTCTGTCATCAATTCTCTGATATCCTGCCAGTCCGGGCACCTGTAATCCCCAACCCTCACATTATAATCCCTTAATTTTCCTGCGATATCATGCTTTGAATCATCAAATATCTCTTTATGCCATCTCAATAGCATTGATTGGCTTAAATCCCTTTTTTCATTTAAAATTTTGAGAAAAGTTTTTGAATGCCTTATTGTCTCCTGGATATCTCTTATTGGTTTGTTAGGAGCTATTTTTCTTTTGATAATGTCCTCTGTCTCATCTTTAGTAATTACTGATCCCTCAATTGCATTAGTATTGTATGTAAAATTTACAGAAAAATCGACCAATACTTCTTTTTTGACAGAAACAGGATATTTTTTCCCTTCTTTCATATAGTTATTCTTAATCCTATTCAACCTATCATAGAGTTCTTTTTTTATCTCTCTCTGGAAGTCAAATCTTATTTTATCAATATTAGCAGGAATACTTTTGCCAAGATATCTCTCTTTTGTTATAACCTGCTTTCCTTTCCTATATGAGTGCTTAAGGTAATAATAGCCTTTTTTCTGTATAACTTCCATATTTGATGGTATACCCTTACATTTATTTAAATTTTTCTATTTTGGCTTAATTTGTAAGGGGAATGGATGTTAGTGGCTACATTTATATAACTGTTTCAGTTAGTGGCTACTTCTATGTAAGGATTCAATAGGATCTCAAAACCACTTCTTCCTCCTCGGCATCTTGTTCTAGTCTATCTTGCTATTTTGAATAGATTGGACTCATCCAATTACCTTTCTCAATCTTATCAAGTATCTTTTTATTCCTTTCTTGTCTATCATTATCTATCTCATATTGCTGTTTTGATCTATCTTCACATTGTTGTTTAGGCTCAGCATCCATCCAATCACCTTTCCCTATCTTCTCGAGTATGTCATCCCTTATTTTTAACCCGGCTTCATCTTGCTCAGGCCCCATCTTCAACATATTTTTATATTCTTCATGGGACTTTCTATTAGCATAGGCCTCTATTGTTTCCTCTACTCTGCTATTATAGGATTCCTGCGCATATAATGCAGGAACATCATAGATAGCTGGCGCTAATGGCGCGCTTAAGCATGCCATTACTACGGCTGTCTTGACAATCTTTGAGTTTGCAATTTTTTGTATTAATCCCATTTTTTCTCCGCCTTTTTTAGAGCCTTGAGGCATTGGCTTTTGTTTGGAAAAATAAAAAAAGGAAAATTATTTCACCAGGTAATCTACTAAGGATTGATAAACCTCTTTTGAAGGTTCAATCCCTGTTAATTCTTTTAATTCTTCAAATTTATTCAGATTATCTTGTTTGATATAATCTACATATCCTTTCTGAACAATACCTTCTGATGGTTTGATTCCTGTTACTTCTTGCAAGCTTTTTAACAGCTTGAAACTATGTTGCATGACATAAATTTCATATCTTTTTTGAACAGCATCTTCTGATATTTCTGGTTTAATTCCTGTTATTTCTTGCAAGCTTCTGATACAATTTATATCGTCCTTTCTGACGTAAAAATCATAGCTTTCCTTAACAACATCTTCTGATAATTCTGGTTTAATTTCTGTTATTTGGTACAGGCTTTCTAACCTCTCTAACCCTCCTTCTCTGGCACAAGTAGCATATCCCTCCTGAACAGCATCTTCTGATATTTCTGGTTTAATTCCTGTTATTTCTTGCAAGCTTTTTAAAATATTTAAGTTGCCTTGTCTGACCAAAGTAGCATATTTTTGTTGAACTAAATCTTCTGATAATTCTGGTTTAACTCTTGTCACGCTTCTCAATTTTTCTAAATCCACTAACCTTTCTTCTCTGACAAGAGTAGCATATCTTTGTTGAACAGCATCTTTTGATATCTCAATTCCTGTTAATCTTTTCAAGGTGTTTTCCAAGCTGAATAAGGTCTCTAATCTTGAGTTGTAGTGGTATAATATCTCTGGGGTTGTTAAGTTATGTCTCATGTTTCTGAAAAGTTCATATTCCCTTTCAGTTTCAAATGATACCCCTCGCGGCCATTCGACAGAATCAAAAAAGATTTTATGGACAAAATCTTCTGATAATTCTGGTTTAATTCCTGTTATTTCTTGCAATATTTCAAACTCAGCTACACCTTCTGATTTAATATGTCTTACACAAGAAACATATCCTTTTTGAACAATATCTTCTGATAATTCTGGTTTAATTCCTGTTGCTTCTTGTAAGATTTTTAAAATATTCAAGTTGCCTTGTCTGACAAAAGCAGCATATTTTTGTTGAACTAAATCTTTTGATAATTTTGGTTTAATTCCTGTCATTTTTTGCAAGCTTCTTAAATCCCATACATCTTCTTTCCTGACACAATCATCATATTCTTGTTGAACTAAATCTTCTGATAATTCTGCTTTAATTCCTGTTGCTTCTTGTAAGTTTCTAAAATCTTCAAACTTTCTTTCCTTGACACAATCAGTATATTCTTGTTGAACAAAATCCTCTGATAGTTTAATTCCTGTCAATTCTTGCAAGTTTCTTAAATCCCTTAACTGTCCTTCATTTATATAATTCACATATTTCTCCTGAACTTTTTCAATCAATGCTTCTTTGCCTACACCCATTGATTCAGCAGCATCCAATATTTTGTCTAATTCCATTTTTCATCTCCACCTCTTTAGAGCCTATAGGCATTGGCTGGTTCCTTACTATCTAGTAATAACTAACTAATACTTAAATGTTTTGATAACATTTTTTAGGAAAAAGACAAAATTTATATACTATTTGTATTTTTAATAAA
>DAOVBM010000081.1 GCA_030670545.1 Candidatus Woesearchaeota archaeon | reverse complement strand
TTCTGAGTAGTTCAGCATGATACTCTTTCCAATTTCGCTGGTCTATGAATTTTTTGCCCCATCTTTTGTTTTTTGCCATGGAAATCACCTATTATAGTCTAGAGAATAGAAAAGTTTAAATATGTTTAAACATATAAATGTTTCGATATGAGAAAAATTAAAATAACTAACAAACAAATCATCTTAAAGGATGATATTGAAGAAATTGCTGAAGGTAAAGTAAAGAAGATAGGTAATGGTGCTATGATATTATCATCAAAGAAACATATGGGGAAAAAAGTCTATATTCTTATAAGGAAGAGCTAATATTTATGCGACACAGCAGCAAAACAAAAACCTTTATAAATCACCAGCCAATCCTCTAGTTAGATAATTGCTGAGGCTGCCAGAGAGCAGTTCTCGGGGGATGATATATATGACTGAATTTAAACTTGTTATTGGGGACCCAAAGACTGGAAAATCATACCAGCGTGAGGTCAAGGAGCAGGATGCTGCTTTATTTCTTGGAAAAAAAATAAGAGATGTAATAAAAGGAGAATCAATAGGCTTACAGGGATATGAGTTTGAGGTTACAGGCGGAAGCGATGACTGCGGATTTCCTATGCGATATGATGTTGAAGGCACAGCAAGAAAAAGAGTGCTTGCAGTCCATGGATTAGGAATCAAGAAAAAAGAAAAGGGCATAAGGCAAAGGAAGGCAGTATGCGGAAACAAGATCCATGAGAAAATATCACAGATCAATCTTAAAGTGCTTAAGGAAGGCAAAGAGCCTTTAGAAGTAGCGCCGGAAGCAGAAGAGAAACCTGCAGAAGAAACAAAGGCTGAAAAGAAAAAGGAAGAGCCTAAGAAAGAAGAGAAAAAGCCAGAAGTAAAAGAAGAAAAGGCTGAAAAGAAAAAAGAAGAACCTAAGAAAGAAGAGAAAAAGCCAGAAGTAAAAGAAGAGAAGGCTGAAGAGAAACAAGAATAAACATGGCAAAAAAAACAGCAGCAAAAAAGTGCAAGATTGAGGAATCTCAGCCAGAAGTAAACATAGGCCTTGTGGGTCATGTTGACCATGGAAAAACAACGCTTACAGAAAGTCTTAGCGGGAAATGGACTGATACTCATTCTGAAGAGCTTAAAAGAGGAATTACGATAAGGCTTGGCTATGCAGATACTATATTCAGGAAATGCAAAAAATGCAATTCATATACAGTAAGCGATGAATGCAGGAAATGCAAAGGAAGTACAGAGGCAGTCCGGAAAGTCAGTTTTGTTGATGCTCCAGGCCACGAAAGCCTGATGGCGACAATGCTTGGAGGAGCGACAATAATGGATGGCGCACTGCTGCTTGTTGCTGCGAATGAAGAATGCCCACAACCGCAGACAAGAGAACATCTCATGGCTCTGCAGATAATCGGCATAAAGAATCTTGTCATTGTCCAGAATAAGATAGACCTTGTCGATGAAGCAAAAGCTCTTAAGAATTATAAGCAGATCCAGGAATTTCTTAAAGATACTGATTACAAGAATTCTCCTATAATACCTATATCTGCGCAGCACGGCGTCAATATTGACCTGCTTATTGAGATGATTGAAAAGCATATACCTACTCCTAAGAGGGATGCGAAGAAGAATCCAATCATGTTTGTAGCAAGAAGTTTTGATATAAATAAGCCTGGAAGCAAGATTGATAATATTATAGGAGGGGTTCTTGGAGGAAGCCTTCAACAGGGTGTGCTAAAGACAGGAGATGAGATAGAGATAAGGCCTGGCAGGAAAATTACAGAGCATAACCAAGTGATATATAAGCCTATTATGACCAAGATAACATGCATAAAGACAGGTGGTATCAACGTAGATGAAGCAAAGCCAGGAGGGTCTATAGGCATAATGACACCACTTGATCCGGCAATAGTCAAATCAGATAATCTTGCAGGAACAATAGTAGGTCATCCAGGAACGCTTCCAAAAGTATGGCAGGAGCTTAATTTGGAAATCCATCTTCTCGAGAGGGTAGTAGGAGCAGAAAAGGACCTTGAAGTAGAGCCTATCAAGATGATGGAACCGCTGATGCTTAATGTGAACTCATCTGCAACAGTAGGTGTCGTTACAAAGCTTGGGAAAGGCGAATTTATATGCAAGCTCAAGCTGCCTGTATGCGCAGAGGTTGGAGCAAGGGTGACAATGTCAAGGCAGATAGGAACAAGGTTCAGATTAATAGGCTACGGGATAATTAAAGAATAATCTTACATTGAAATCAAAATATTTAAATATAGATGAATATTCTTAGTATCATGCCATACTACTACCTAGTGATACTGAGCATGGAGGTCATGTTATGTATCAATTAAATCAAAAACTGCCTATATTAGATAGATTTAATAAGGAAATAAGAAGGATTAATGAAAGCAAAAAAGAACATTATCTTCCAGAATTGACAAAATTTCTTTCATTGCATATTGATGTATTTGAGCAGGCAATCTGTACTAATTCAATACATCCTTATAAGGAAACGATGGAGGACTGTATTAGGGTATTCAAATCTATAGGAGAGCATTTAAGAACAACTAAAGAGAACATAGAGCATAATCATAACTATATCTACAATCTGGTCTATCCTATTGCTAGTGAAGAAACTGAATTCGATTTTATAGTTACAAGCGATAGCATAGAAAAGATTATTACTGCATTTGACTCTGTAATAGAGGGAACAAAACTATGTTCTGAACTGATCAGCAAAAGAGAAGAACAAATATTTAATGAGGTAGAGCTAGAGACAATGCACAATCCAAGATATAAAGGTGAAGAAATCTATCTTTCTCAGGGAAAACTTATGGTACAAACAACAATAGATGGATATTGCGGCTATCACACATTTGATTTTAGCCTTAGCAACAGTAATTCGCCTTCCCTTTTATTGGATAAGATTTCCAGCTACCCTGATGAATCCATTGATACTGCAATCAGAAAGTATATAGTGGATGATAGAGAGGAGACGCTCCTGATCTATCATAATACA
>DAOVBM010000060.1 GCA_030670545.1 Candidatus Woesearchaeota archaeon | reverse complement strand
CTGGCCTCCCCTGCCATGAAATCTTATTTCTAATAATGACTTAGCCATGATTAATTCCATAGGTAACATGTTTATAATGTTTTCGTTTTGAAATGATAGTTCCTGGCTTTTATTGGTATTTATAATTCAATAATTTGCATACAAAATACGTTCTGTGGAAATATATATATCCTTAAATGGACTCTAGGTATGTCCTGCGGATGAGCCTTTTGTTATATCCCGTTAATGAGCCTGATTTTTTAGGATTTCTGGTGATTTTTTGGGAATGTCATCGCCAAAAGGAGAGTAAATATATCCTGCTAGTGAACCATAGGGATTCAAAAGGATATTTTGAAAAGATTTTGGTTTGTTTGATAAGCAAAATAAAACTGAAAAAGGAATATTTATATATGATTAGATTCTATATTCGATTCTATATTAGGATTAGTTCAATTAATTTACAAAATCAATTATAATATCAGAGGTTAAAAAGATGGGAATTAATAATAAAATATTTATTGGGATGTTTATGATTGTTGTTTTGGCTGGGTTTTCTTTGGGTGTAATTGCGGCTACGGGGGGGACAATAACATATTATCATAATGGTAGTGTAAATTTCACTATTCATACTTTTACAAGTTCTGGAACATTTACAGTCACTAACCAGGGAGATGTTGAATATCTGATTATCGGTGGTGGTGGTGGCGGTGGCGGTTATTGTGGTGGTGGCGGTGGCGGTGGCGAAGTTGTCAGTAATACTTCATATCCTGTTGGTACTTCAGCTTATCCTATATTTGTTGGTCTTGGTGGCTTTGGAGGTGGTAAGGCTTGGGTAAATGGTGGCAAAGGAGAAAATTCTTCATTTGGAAATATTGTAGCAGTTGGTGGTGGTGGAGGGAAACAATATGATGGTGGCGATTCCGGAAATGGTTATGTGGGAGGAATTGCTTATACCACCGGCAGAGTTCTTGGAGGTGGTGGTGGTGGTGGATCATCTGCAGGATATAACCCTCCCAACACTGTAATTGGTGGTCAAGGTGGTACAGGAGTAGAAAGTTCAATAAGTGGTGTTAGTAAAAGATATGCGGGTGGTGGTGGAGGCGGAACTTATGTTGTAACCTCTGGTGTTTTGACAGGAGGAACAGGTGTTGATGGTGGAGGTGATGGTGGAGGTTGTCGTGGCACTTACAATGGGATAGCTGGAGAAAATAATACAGGTGGTGGTGGTGGTGGTGGATCATATGGAGCTGGGGGAGGATATGGAAGAGACGGAGGTTCAGGGACTGTTATTATTAGATATTTGACTGTAGCAGGTTCCACAGTAACAGAACCAACCTACTCAAATTTCACATCCACAGACACCACCAATTTCTCAGCAGTTGATGTAACAAATGTAACAAGTATGACCCTTGCAAAAACAGGTAAAGGGAAGATCAAATTCCCAGAAAGCACTGAAATCAATGCAGAAGCTCAGGATTATGACACTAACATCATAATAGAAGACGAATTCATCTCAGTTAATACTGCTGCTCTTGATGAAAGCTTTAACACCTCTGCGACAATAACATTAGAAGGTGTAACATGTCCTGTTGCAACAATCACATATCAGGAAGGGACATTTACATCAAAGGATGATATAATAACAGGTGGAAAGAACTGTGAATTAGAGGGAGTTTGTTCAAATATACAATGTATTGGAACAACCCTGACATTTGATGTTGCTCACTTTACTGGATTTGCAGCAGGAGCAGATGCTAATCTGACAACAGAAGCACAGGCAGGAGTATTCTACCCACTTGATCCAATTGAATTCACAGCAGAATACATAAACTCAACAGATGGAACTCCAATATCAGGTGAATGTAATATCACATTTGATGATGATTGGGATACAGAATATACAATGGATTTTGACACTGATTACAACTACACAAAATCATTTGCAACATCTGGATTGCATGAATACAATGTAACATGCTCATCTGCAAACTTTGTAACACTGGAAGCAAATGATACAAAGCTGGTAAGCAGCGTTGATATACCTGAGTTCTCAATAATGACATTAGGAATAGGGTTGATGATAATACTGATTGGATTGTTCATAATAAGAAAGAAAAAATAATAATCTGATGCATATGCCAAAGAAAATATCAAAAGAGACTCCGCTTGCTGAGATAACATTAAGGAGATACGAGCATCCATGCGGGTTATCACAACGGGAGCTTGTAAGGAAAGTGTGCCTTTCACTTGGGCTTCTGCAGCCAGGTGATTCAAGAGACATAATTGTTGATATTTTTAGTGTATTAATAGATGCAAGCAGGAAGAAAAAGCTGCTGAGCTGTGTAGAGATAGAGAATAATGTCATAAGCCTAAGAAAAAAAGCTAATCTACCAATGTTAGGAATTGCATCATCTAACATCAGAAGGCAACTAAGAAGGTTGAAGGATTTATTCATTATAAAGAAGACGGCAAATAAGTATTGTATATCTGAATTTGAGCCGCTGTCATCAATATTTGAAGAGAAAATCAGGAAGTTTTACCTGGATTCCATAGTTTTAAGGGTCAGGGAATATTGTGAAGAAATTGATAAGGCCTGAAGATAAATACGAAAATTATATATACCTGTTAAACCAGGAGATATAAAAAGAGGTGGTGACAAGTGTCAAAGTACAAGGTAGCTCCATTAAAGGGATCTTTTATGCTTGCAAGCATATTAGGATTTTTCATATCAGTTTATCTTATAAAGAATTTATCTTACCAATGGGCATGGGCAATAGGTTTTCTCTGCGTCATAATGTTCTGCGCTTCATTGATATCAATGACATATGGCCCGCCTGCACAGGAGTTTTTGGTTGAGGAAAAGAAGAAGTCAGCAGCAAAAAGGAAGGCAGTAAAGAAAAAGGTTGCAGCAAAAAAGAAATGATAATATTATTGTAATGTGCTTCAAAAAAAGAGAATAATTTTTAAATCTCTTTGATATTTCAATTCTTATGCATAAGAACATAATAGCTGTAGATGCTATGACCTGTGAGTATGGGATTGAAGAAGTTGTTAAAGGCTCAATCTCTGCATCAGAAAATGATGATATCTCAATAATTCTTGTAGGAGATAAAGAAAAGCTGAAGCCTATAGTTGATGGCTATTCCACTGATTCCTATATAATAGAATATCTGGATATTGGCAGGAAGGCTAAAAATAAGAAAACCAAAAAAGAGAATAGGGGTATTGCAGAAAAGTTCAGAAAAGAGGTCTATAATAATAGGATATCAATCCTTGATGCAAAAGAGACTATAGGTATGGATGAAGAGCCTTCGCTTGTCAGGACAAGAAAGGATTCCTCTATTGTACGCTCGATTTATTTATTAAAGCAAGGGATTGCAGATGCTGTTGTTTCAGCTGGAAACAGCGGAGCCAGTGCTGCTGCAGCATATATCTATATAGGGAGGATAGATTCGCTTAAGAGAAATTATCATATCATTAGGGTGAAGCATCCCAGAACCAAAGTTCTTATCCTCTGCGAAATACCTTCCCTGCTTGGATCAGAATCTTCAGCAATTGCTGATGTTGGGGCAAATCCTGACTGCAGTGAGCATAATATAGCTCAATATGCGCTTCTTGTCAAATCATATCTCGAAGTGTTCAAGGGCATTGATAATCCCCAGATTGCACAGCTTACAATAGGAGAAGAAGATTATAAAGGGAGCAAGCGTGACAAGGAAGCGCATCGCCTTTTGACAAGACTGGATGAGATAGGAGCAATCAGGTATCTTGGCAACAAAGAGCCATATGACCTGCTTTATGGCAGCGGAGATGGATACATCTGTGATGCAAAGACAGGAAATATATTCCTAAAGACAGCCGAAGCATTCTGTAAGATAATGCCAAAAAAAAAGAAGGAAAATGCGGCTGATGAGAAGCCAGGTTTAGCACTTGATGGATGCGAGAAGTACGGTGGTTCTGTATGCCTTGGGATAAATAAGACAGTTGTCATAACACATGGGAAAAGCGATGCAGCTACAATGCAAAATTCGATATCTCTTGCTGACAGATATGCAAAAGTGATAGAAAAAGTCAATGAAAGATCAAACCATCTGGTGGAGGAATATATCCCTAAGCTTAGCTTATGGTATTCTCTTTTGCATCGCAAATAGATTCTTATTTTTTTTCAAGGAAGTGAAGAGTGCTTCTTTTCATGTCATAAAGTTCTTCTACAGCCCTGAGATCTTCAAGTGAATCATATTGATAGAATTCTTTAGGGCTTATGCCTGGCTCAACGCAATTCTTTATAGCATCTGAGATATAATAGGCCAGCCTTAATACTGATGAGTATTTCTTCCATCCTGGGTTTCTGCGGTCTTCAATATATGGATGTGTATTTGATGTTACTATCTCTTGCGGCTTTATTGATCCTATTCTTTGTTGTATCATCTTATAGCTCGTGCCTGCAAGCACAGGATGCGTAAATGTCAGTATTATTCCTTTAGGTTTTCCATAGCCATCGCCATTCATCAATGCATTGCATGTATTCTTGATAGTGCCTCCTGTATCTACCATATCATCTCCTATAATTATTATTTTGTTCTCCAGGCCATCAAAATTTGAGCTGAATTCATCAAGCTCAACTTTAAGGTCATCAGGATTGTTTGCGGATTTTCTGATTTTTTTGCAGTTGCAATAGGATGACTCTGGAAAAAAGCAGAGCTTTTGCAGATTAGATATATGGAATTTCGCTCCCTTATCTGGTGATATAAACACAACATCCTTGCCGTCATAGCCAATGCCATATGCTTTCGCAATGCTTGAATTGAACTTTAAGTAATGCGCGAATATAGGGCATGGATTAAGATTATATACTACTGACCTTCCTAATTCTTCTTTTTTTGCTTCTAAGGCTTCTTCAGATTTATCATGATCTTGATTAAATTTTTTGATTTCGTGCGCGCCATAAATCTCTCCATATATATTGTAGATCTTTTTGGAATGAAGGTGGACAGTAAGAACCTTGTCTATTCCACTGGAATATAACATCTTTGATTGCAATCGCGCGCTAAATGGCTGGCCATCCAGCTTCTTGTCTTTCTGTGGGCTTCTGTCCTGTCTGGAATAGAATAGATTTGGAGCAATGAGAACAACTTCTCTTGCTCCTTTTAGCTTTGCAGCATCAGCAGCAAGGCATATCCTCATGATCATTGCCTGTGGACCAATTTCAACATCAGGAGTCGCGCTAATATAGACAGTCTTGCCGTCCAGAGGAATCCTGAACTTTGGGCAGAATTCTCCTGCAGAAAATATCCTTGGATTCATCACATGATCAATATCTTCAGTCTGTCCACTGAATTCAGCAACTTTATGGCCGAATTCATTGAACTCTGTTATAGAGCAGAAGACCTTGTCTTCAAGATAACCAGACACATTACCACCTCTTTTGGTTTAAATATTAAATTGGATACAGCAAAGAAGTTATTTGGAGACTTTTATAAAACTTTTGGATTTGGGTATCTAATGAGTCTTTAATCAAGGAACAATAGCATCTTCAAATCTTGATGAGCGTAGCTCATTAAGAAGTTAGAGAGCTTTGCTCTCCAACTACTCTACATCTGTTTTTCGAAGGCTCTGCGTCCCCGTAGGGGGCTCCCCCCGCGACGAGCCTGACTTCCAAATCGAAAGAGTTTTGACCTGATGATGCTATTGCTCCTTAGGCAGTAGACTTAATACATGCAGATTTAGCTGATATTTTTAGAAAAGCTTAAAAAAGAGCCCATCATTGTCATCCTTGGGAGAGCTAGACTGGGAGGCCAGCCCCCTCTTGTAACTGTAAGCGGGCTATATGACAGGGTTGAAGCTTTTTGAGAGGTATGAGAAGCATTATTTAGTCCTGGGCTGTACTATGACGCTTTGTCCTTATTGACTAGTGTTTTAGGGAATCATGTCAGACGGGGAACCGAGCAGCATTAACCTTTGATGCTGGTGCTTTAAGGGTAGCAGAGCTGAGGAAGGTTCAGGGTAGCTGTTTAGTGTTTCTTGTATCCATCGAAAAGTGCGCTCTCCCACTTTATTCTGATTGCTTTTCATAACCTGGCAGTCCCATAGGGCGGTCATAACTTCCTTTTTCAGGTTCCTCAGCCCAGCTCTTTAGGCCCCAGAAATCTTTTATAGCCTGTTGAAACCTGTATGAATCCCTGTATGCCCTTATCCTGTTCTCTTCAAGCTCTTTCCAGTATATTCTTTTTGGGAACAGGATAGCAATATGCTTTAGAAGAGGATGCTGGCTCCACTTTCCGCCATAATCATACTCTGTCCTGATTCTCAGGTTAATATCGCAATCAGACTTGTTTGTCTTAATCTTCTTGCCTTTGTAGATTGTCTCGACATCTGTTATGAATAGTATATTGAAATCTATGTCCATTATATGCTGGATATATGGGTTGACCTGCTTTTTAAGCCTCCAGTGTATCCTGAAATCTTTCAGATTATTTGGCCGCTCGAATTTCTTGAACATTGTTTCCCCAAATTTATTGTTCTTTGGAGATCCCCATTCTTCTTCAACAAGCCAGTCATGCATTACGTCATAGAGCGCCTGGAGATCGAATACACCGTTATATTTCACTCTCTGCTCTAGAAGCTTAATAATTTTCCTATCTGTATAAGTTGCCCTAATCTGTTCCCATGCCATTATTATTACCTTTAGAGTGGATTATATTTAAAAGTTTCTAAAATACGTATGTATAAAGTCTGCTATTCAAGGAGCACCAGCATCATCAGTCAAAACTTAATCCTTTTCCTTATCCTGCTCGTCGCGGGGGGGAGCCCCCTACGGGGACGCAGAGCCTTCTAATAACTCATCCTAAGTTTTGAAGATGCTTGTGCTCCATGACATCTGACTTTTTACATACTAAAATACACCTGGATTCTATGTTTTAAACAAAATCTTTATATTCTAGTTATATTAAAATATGATTATGATAAGAAAACCAATAGTTACAGGACAGTTCTATCCAGCAGAATCCAAAGAGCTTGAGAAGCAGATAAAGGATTCTTTTATGCACAAGATGGGGCCTGGCAGGATTCCTTCAAAAAGCAGAAAAGGTAAAATCATGGCAGTGATTGCCCCTCATGCAGGATATATATTCTCAGGGCCAGCTACAGCATGGGCATATAGAGAGATAGCAGAATCCTTGTTTGCTGATGTGTATATCATAATTGGCCCTAACCATACTGGATTTGGCAGCAGCAGCATATCATACAAAGATTACGAGACACCACTAGGAGTAGTCAAGACTGATGAGAAGATGGCTAAGCTTATTGCGAAAGGCACTGATCTTGTTGATGATGGGCATTCGCATATGAATGAGCATTCTGTTGAAGTGCAGATTCCATTCCTGCAGTTTGCATGCAGGGACAGGATAGAAGACCTTAGGATTGTTCCTATTGTCTTGTCAGGAGATATAGACTGCGCAAAGCTTGGAAGAGACATAAAAAAAATAATTGAGAAGAGTAAAAAGAATGCTGTCATAATTGTATCGAGCGATATGACGCATTTTGGCTGGAATTATGGTTATATTCCTTTTGACAAGGATATAAAAGAGAATCTCTATAAAATGGATAAAGAGACAATAGAGCTTATAGAAAAATCAAAACATAAAGAATTTGAAAACCGGCTTGATGCAATCAAAGGCACTGTATGCGGAAGGTGGCCTATATCAATGCTTCTAAATGCAATAAAGGCAAAAGACATAAAGCTGCTTAAATACTACACTTCAGCAGATATTATGGGGGACTATACAAATGCAGTAGGTTATGCTGCTATTGTGTTCAAGTGAATCTGGAAATTTTCGTAAGTAAAAAGTCAGATATAACGGAGCACAAGCATCTTCAAAACTCTAGATGTGTTTTTTAGAGGGCTCTGCGTTCCCGACAACTGGTTACGCTCGGTTGACACGCAATGTGGAGCATGAAGCTCCACTACGCGGCTTTGAGAATCTAAGCAGACGAGCCGCGAAGTGTGACCTTGTGTCACACCATCTTTTATCA
>DAOVBM010000083.1 GCA_030670545.1 Candidatus Woesearchaeota archaeon | reverse complement strand
ATCCTTACAGATGGTTGATAAGGAAACAGAGTTATTAAGAGCTTTGACGTTTGATGAACTCAAAATTAATTCCGCCAGAGCATGTCAAAACATAGGGGGTTATTTTGTGCAAATTCGAGATTTTCTTGACAAAGTTGATCCATCAATGGTGGCAAGTGGGTTAACTGCAATAGACGTGAATGTAAATATACTGAAAAATGAAATGCTGGCGATAAATGACGCAAGAAATTATGTAAAAGCGGCTTTATCTTCAGCAGTAACAAAAGCCGATTTATTAACAATAGGTCAGTATATTGATACTAATATTCCAAAACTTACACTTGTGCGTAGGTCTTGGTGCTTAGGAGTTTAAAATGGCTATTGATGTAGGTGCGGCTTGTAGTGATAGATCAGACATACTTGGAAATTATACTGCTATAGGAATAGATAATCCGGCTAATGCTACAGGAACAATAGATTATATTTGTATTTTTGCGACTAATATGCAGATGTCAAATGTCGAAGTAGCTTCTTTTATAGATGAAGGAAGTAATATCCTTTCTACAAATGGTGTGGTCTCGTTGGCTAATCCTTCTGTTGGAGAGAATATATATAATGCACCAGGAGATTTTACAGCATTTAATATTAGTGTTGGGGAATATATTGGAATAGTTGGCCGTTATCTTGAAGCAACAGCAACTGGCGGCGGAGGTATGTGGTATAAAACAGGTGATAATATTCCCGCATCATCGGTTACTTTTAGTTGGATTGATGGGTGGGCTCTTTCTCTTTACGCAACTGGCACGGAGTCGGCTCCGCCGTCAATTTTTATACCACAGATAATAATGTTTTAAAGGAAATCATTAATGATAGATTGGTCAAGTCATATAGATGGAGGGATTGGAGCTATAATTGGATCAGCATTAACTATATTAGGTTTCAAGAGTCGTTTAGAAAATATAGAAGAGCGTCATAAGGAATTAAAAGAGGAAACTCATTTAATGTTTTTAGAAATAAGAACAGATATCAAAACATTAATAGAACGAAGGAGTACTGAAAAATGAGTCTTATGACAGGTTTAAAAGCTCTGCTTGCCACTCCTCGGACAATAGATAAAGCTGTTGATGTTGGAGTAAAAGTTACAGATGGGATTATATCAGGTATTGATAAGATCTGGCATACAGAAGAAGAGAAAACAGAAGCGCAGCAAAAAGGAACTGAGACACTTTTAGAATTCTGGAAAATTATTGCTAATGAAAATACAGAGCAAAGCAAAGCAAGACGTGAGTTAGCAAAAATGGTATTTAAGACTTGGCTTTCTTTAATATTGATGGCTGTGCCTGTGTATGGTTTTGACAAGGAGTATGCTAAGTTTATTTTTGAAGTAGCAGGGACATTAACTGTTATTGTTGGCGGAATAGCGGCTATCTATTTCGGGCCCCAGCAGATTGCGAAGGTTTGGACAAAGAAAGGAAAATGAATGATGCCCAAAAAAAAGAATGAAATTGAGAAAGCTAAGAAAAAAGTTAGGAAGGTTCCTTTGGGGACTGGAATGTTAAGAAAAAGTGTAAGTGATATTACAAAAAGAGATAGAAAGCAAGCTGAACTATTAAAAAAAATTGGTATTTGAAGTTATAATTTACAGAACTAATTATAGATAGTTTAGTGAGAAACTTTGTTCGTTTTTCGAACGTAGATGAGAAGGGAAAATATGCCGCATACAATAGATCCTAGAAGTAAGAAAAATAATGAAGCCATGAGGGCCGTGAACTATAACTATGACTATCCTAACGGTCTGGATCTTAGACCTGGCTTCCGTCTTCATGATGATTTAAAAGATAAGATCATGCGTTATGCACATGATTCTGGTAAGATTATCTCAGGCAGATTCGATTCTTGGAATAAGATAGATGAAACTCTGACTACCTATATTGAAACTGATGATGCTGAGGAACTTATTAAAGACGGTGATCATCGAAAGCCTGTTTCAATCATCTATCCATATTCATATTCTATTCTTGAAACTATCCTAAGTTATCTCTTAGCAGCCTTCTTCCAAGAGCCTATATTTCGTTATGAAGGAGTTTCACCTGAAGATACTATTGGAGCAATAATGCTTGAGAAGGTGATTGATGTTCACTGTACCAAGTTTAAAGCAATCCTTAATCTCCATACGATGTTTAGAGATTCTCTTTCTTATGGCTTTGGAGTTGTTGCCCCTCAGTGGAAGAAACAATATGGATTGGCCTTTTCACGAAAAGTTGTATCTAGATGGTTTGCTCCAGATAAAATGCAGCGTGTTATGAAACGTGAGTTAATAGCTGAAGGAAATGCTTTGATTAATATTGATCCTTATCTTTGTTTGCCAGATCCTAATGTATCTATTTCTGAAGTTCAAAGAGGAGAATTCTTTGGATGGATAGATCGAATGAATTATCTTGATCTGCTTTCTGAAGAACAAGTATCAAAACATCTTTTTAATGCTAAATATGCTAAACAT
>DAOVBM010000088.1 GCA_030670545.1 Candidatus Woesearchaeota archaeon | reverse complement strand
GATTTATTACATACATTATCAGATCTCATGCTTTATCTTATCAAGCAACATCCTGAATTTTGTATATCCTGCCTCTGAATTGAAATGCCCTGCGTTTTTAATAAGAATTACATCAACTCCAAGGTTTTTCGCAATATCTTCTGCTTTATCTAATGGCACATAAGGGTCATTGTCAGAATGAAATATGTAGAAATTTTTGCAATTCTGCCTTATCTTCTGCCAGTTAAATTTCTTGTCTACAAATGTTTTGTTTATTATATCAAAGTCTGGATTGTTAAGAAAGCTGATGAATCCTGAGATAAAGAATGCTGCTTTTATCTTTCTGTCAATACTCTCAAGCGCGCTTAATATAAATGCAGGTCCAAGGCTGTGACCTATTACTATAGACTCTTCATCAAGATACTGCTTATAATCTTCAAATACTTTTATCCAGTTATCTAAACATTGGTTCTCAGGAGTTGGGAACTTTGGCGCAAAAACCCTGCAGCCAATTTTTTCAAGCTTAGACTTTAGCCAAGGAATCCAGTTCTCCTCAGGATTTCCGTAAGCTCCATGAATTATGAATATGTTTACCATTAATTATCTAAATAAAACAATAATTAATATAACTTTCGGAAAGGGTATGATACCCAATTTGAGCAATCATAAATCAAAAACCCAATCGCCGCAAGCGGCGGGGTATAATCTTACATTGGGTTTTGGGTCATAAAAATATACCTTGCATATAATCATTGCCCACTCCCAGACACTGCAAGCAGTGGGGTATATTTTTATAAATTAAGATAGCCTAAGCCGCTTTTATTCTTATTCTCGCCATAGCCTTAGGAAGCATACTCATACTATATTTCCTGCCTTCCTGCCCCTTAGCTCCTCTTCCATAATAAAGATGTTCTTTTTTTGAACGCTTCTGAATATCATAGACTAAATCATTGAGCTTATCCTTGTTTCCATTAATCTCCTGCATGACACCTAAAAGCTTATCTGCTTCTTCAAAAAACTCTCCAGGTTCTGTATAAATAAAATTATCTGCAAGATTCTTTACAAGGTATCTGATATCCTTGATATATGGCTTTAGCCCAACAATCTTTTTCCCCTGGTTTTTCAATCTATTGCCAAATAATGCATCATTTGCCTTAACAGGGATCAGGGCTTTGCAAAGCCTGATCACAGATTGGTAATCGGCAACAAGCTCTTTAAACTCTTTTGGCTGTTCGTAAATATTTTCAAAAAAAAGATTTATTCCTATGCTCTCAAATGATTCCCTTATCTTATGAAGCCTTTTCCTGTTTCTGGCAAGATATAGCGTAGTCTCAGGCTGTTGGTATATCTGGTTGACTACATCATTATAATTACATGTCTGAACTGAGATAGAAGGAGCTTTGTCTCTTAAATTTTTCTGGTTAAAAGGCCTGATTAAATCAACAATATTCTCATGATGCCTTGCGATTGAAACAAAATCTTTTGCGTTATCGATTATATCATGCGCCTCAAGTTGAATTCTCCCTCTCTTAAAGCTCCTTAATGCGCTAGTGACAATCTT
>DAOVBM010000024.1 GCA_030670545.1 Candidatus Woesearchaeota archaeon | reverse complement strand
AATATAAACTCATTTTACAGGATAAACAACGGCTTTGACTTTATGATGGAAGGTATTTTCAGTAATATAAAAGAGATGGAAGAATTTTTGGAAAAGCTGGAAGATCGCTTCAATATTGAGAAAAAAGAGTATTTTTATGTGATTGATGAACTTAAAAGAGAAGCGTTTCTCGAGGAGAATGTTGGACTTATTCTTTAATTTTGTTTATTTCGTAACTAAATGGTAGTTAAAATAGAAACATTTATATACTTGTGCGCATTCACTCATTTAAATTAGTCACTATCACATGACAACTAGGAGGGATTTAAAAATGAGCACAGAACAAACGAACATAACAGATGTTGTTGAAACAAAAGAATCAGATAAAATTCTGAAGTATTTAAGTAAAGATACACTACCAACAGATTATGAACAGAAACCTAATCTAGACAAAAGTATAATCATTGCTAAAGTAGATATTATGCTTGACAGTATGATTGAAGAATATGAAGACGGAGGCCGTGATGACACTAATAAGGCACTTGATGCCTGTGGTAGATCCCAGATAAAAGGGCTCACAGTTGTGTCAGATAATTTCGATACATTTAATAAAGATTTTATTGAAAATGATGAAGTTGTACCAACTCAGGAAACAGGCGACATGATTAGTGACTTAAGATTAAAATCAAAATTATTGGGGATTCTTAAGAAGATTAAGTCTACAACAAACAGTGGGGATTATGAAACTGGACACAAGTATGCAGGCAAGGTACTGGGGATAATGAGAGAACATGGATATTCTGAAAACCTAATTGGAGAAACTGTGTATGATAGCGGAAACAGCCTATCAACTCAAGTAAGCGGTACAGCAAAAACACATTTTGGCACAATTCATGCTGCATTAGGATTACTCGTAGGGGCAAAAGAAGCTAAAGAAAAGGCTATTAATTATCATAAAGATGAAATGAAAAAGGCAGTCTCAGGTACCCTTACAGACTCTGGAAGAGACATAAGAACATCAATTGACACGATAAGTGATTCCACAACTCTTGAAGAATCTATGAAAATATTAGGTGAGGTTACAAATAAGACATATACTGGGGTTGAGGTAATAGCACTGAATACAGCTTATCAAAAAAAGGACACCAAAATGATTGGAGAAATAGTCTCTTCTCTAGAAGGTAAAAATTCAACCAAAGGCATAGGCTATGACAAAAATTAATTATTTTACTTATTCAATTATTAAAATAAGAGATGATTTCAATGATAAACAACACTAAACAATTCGGAAATAGTGGAGAGTCGCTAAACAAAGCCTACGCATATGACCCTGAAACGAATGAGGGGATTGAAGGAATTATTGAGCATGCTGAAGAAAGATGTGAATTTAGCAGAGGTAAGCAATCTAATAATTCTCAAAATAACCATCCTAAACATATTTGGCAAAAATTAGGAGGATTTATTGATAACATAATTTCATATTTCAAACCAGAAGATAATAGTTTTGATTCAGGATTAATATTTGGAGACAAACAAAAAGATTATGCATCTTCAACTGAAAATCTGGATGAAAAATTACAAGAAGAGATGACAAAATTTGGAGAAACCTTTGATACAGAAGATTTAAGGCAACTTCTCCCAATATTTAAATCGTATCTCGACAAAAAAAACGGTATCTATAACAAGATAACCCAGATTGAAAAGGAGAATGAGGGACTAAACGACCACAGAAAACAAGAAAACCCTGAAGCAATTAATGAGGTCAATAAATTATATGAAATAGCTGACAATTATGAAGTTATGGAAGATTTGCTTACTGAAAAGATAAAAGTAATTCTTGAAGAGAAACATAATATTAAAGTTAAAACTAGTACATTCCTTAATCAGAACTGGACACCTGAACAGCTTAAAATCCTTAAGATGGCATTAGAGAGGGATAAAAAATATAAGGGAGTTGTTAAGGGACTTGAGGAACAACTCAACAAATCAAACAAATCACTAAAAAGAAGCAGACTGCAGACATTAGGCATAACTGCCCTATCCATCCCGCTACTACTCACCTCATACTTCATAGGTAACATCAACACAGTAAGAGAAGTGCCAGTTGAAGTTGTAAGAGAAGTGATGGTGCCAGTATCAACTGCTGAGAAACCTAAGCTTGTGCTTGACGGTAAGATGTATGATGTTCTAAGGGACTCATGCAAAAATTATGTCAGGCTGCCTCAGGACTTACTGTTTAGGTCAGGAGAAGTCAAAGTAAATGATAAGTACATGCCAAGCCTTGAGAAGGCAGTAGGAGAACTGGATAATAAATTAATCATCGTAGATGGATATACAGACGCAACTCATCTGAGAGGAGGAAGTGAATTGCATGGATTATATGGCAGCAATGGAGGATTAAGCGAAGAAAGAGCAAGAAATGTTGCTAAACCGATATCAAAAAAGAATCCAGGCAAGGTTATTGCATATAAAGGAAGAGGCGCAGATAATCCAATAGTAGTTGCGCAAGGCCCTAAATGGGGCAATGAAGATTACCAGGCTTCAAGAAGGGTTGAGCTTTCAGGATTTAATAACAGATATAAAAAGCTCACAAAGAAATCAAACTACAATATTGCCCGTGACCTTGCAAAAGAAGGCTATACAATACTCAAAGGAGGCAGGGACATAACTATGAGATATATGAAAGGCAAGAGACATTATGCTCGCAGGTGAATAAAAAATGGCAAAAAAACAAAATTCAATTCAGGATTTGGAAAAAGAAAATCAGGGAAGAGCGTTAGATTTATTTATAAATATGTTCAAGCTTCCTGCATCTGTTTTTGAAAATACTGGGAAAGAATTGGCTGATAACGGTAAAATATCTGGAGAGTATGAACCTCAGATAAAACAAGCTAAAATAGGCTTGGATATTGGTCATGCAATAACTTATTTGATTTTACCAAAAGGTGAGGATGAAGCAGTGTTATCTAACTGGAGGAGTGCTATTGAAAAAGGAGTTTCAGATATAACCCTTGATCAGGTTGAAAATATTCTCTTAGATATACAGCCAATAAAAGAGGGTTACCATAGGTTTATTGAACAGGCTTTTGCTCTGGAACAGGAAAATACAGAGATGATAACAAATAATGATACACTAAAAAATATCCAGAAAGGGCTGGAAGACTTAACTGGAAATCTTTATGATAATATCACTTTGCTAAACGAAGAAGCAGAGGCAAAAAAAGAAGAAAGAATCAATATTGAAACACAAAATAAGAAACTAAAAAAATTAAAGAAAGAAGTCGCAAATATAAGATCAGAATCAAGGAATTATATAGACAATAAGTTGCTGTCTATCAGTGCTTCTTTTGAGGACACCAAAGGATACAAGGGGCATATTGATTCATTAGGGAAAAGGTTAGGTGAATTAGAGAAAAAACCAGGAAATAATTCTGATTATGATGCATTAAAGAAAGAAGTAGAAGGACTTAAGCAATCAATAGCTAAAAAAGATGATGCAGAAAGTGTAGATGACAAAATCAAGGCAATAGGAGAAGAACAGAAAAGTGTAGGCCAAGATATGAAAATAGCTATTATGAAAGAAGTAGAAGCAAAGCTAAATGCTTATGAACTGCCTAAAGCATATCTAACAGAAGTCAGGCAGGGTATTGAAGCATATATTAAGTCAAATACTCATATTGATACTGATGCAATTGCGCAGGAAGTAAAGGGAATTGTAATAGAAACTGCTGGCAAAGAATTCCATGAACAGATTGTAAAGCAGATGAAAGGATTGGAACAAAAATATGACCAACAGTTTACAGGTTATGAAGAAAGGCTTAAGGTTCTTGATGAATTCGAAACAAGTGTGAATGATGTACAAGGACAATATAACCAAATACTTGCAGATCTCGAAGGCGCATTAAAAGAAGGATATGTAAAAACTAGTGAACTTGGGGATTATATGCGTAAAGAAGATATGGAAGAATTCATAACAAGGCAGCAAGTAGAGGAAATGCCTGAGATATCTTCAAAGATAAATCTGAATGGCGCAAGATTAATGGCAAAGCTTGGAACAATAATCACTGGAGAAAGAAAAGATTATTTCACTCCTGATGATCTTCCAGAAGGATACCAGGACCTTGTTGAAGACATGAATGCGATATTGAACCTAAGAGAGTTTATCAGTGAATAAACAGCTAAATTTTAATACTCTCAATCTGATTTTTTAATTTTTCCAAAATTTGTTGATTATTAACGCCAACCTGAAAAGAAATAATAAGGTTTATCAAGCGGGCTACCATTTTTTTATCTTTTTCAATTGACTTACCTATTGTATCTTTGACTTGATCTGTATTTTCTTGAATGATTTTCTTATACTCATCTTTCAATACATCATCCCTTTTAACGACTTCTGTTATTACTTCAAGTATTTTCTCAATATATTCAATTTTCTTAGATTCTTTCTCATTAAGCTTACGCAATGAAGGCTGCTCTTTCTTCGCATCATTAATAGCTTCATCCAGTTCATCCTCTGCTTGCTTTATAGCTTTTCTCTTCTCAAGTTCTTCCTTGGCCTTTCTTGCCTCGTCTTCAGCTTTTTTTCTTGCTTCTTCTGCATCTTTTGCCTTTTTTTCTGCTGCTTTTCTCCTATCATCATCTTTCTTATCAGTTATCCCTGGCCATTCATCCTCTTCTTCCTTTTTCTTTCCTCCAGTCAGCAGCCCAATCATATCCCTGACAGCGATAAATACTGCAAAGAATACTGCTAATGACAAGAGCGGCTCAAGGAAATCTACCTTGTCAATTAGCCAGCTGTAAAATCCAGGGACAATAGCGGTTATTGAAAAAAACAAAAGCAGGAATGCAAATGCTCCTGCTCCTGGAGCTTTCCCTCCTAAGTCTCTTACGAGTTTGAAGAAAATCATGCCTAGTGTAACAAGGAATATAAGCCCAGCCATAGGAGCTAAGTCTCCAATCATAAAGCCATATGTCCTGCCGAATATCGACATCCCTATAGCAAGGGATATGCCTATTATTATAGCAAGCGAGTTCTTAATAGTGCCTTCAAACTTCTTAGCCAATGCAACACGGCAGATATATATGAACAAAAACAGATAAAGAACAAAGTCTATGAAATGGTGGGCATTCTGGTAGGTTCCTGCTATATCCCATCCAAAAAACGGTTCGAGAATCCTGCTAAGTATATCAGCCATAAATTAGCTATTATTTAGGATATATAAAAGATTTATGTTTTTAAACCATCAGATTTAAATATGACTTTCAATTCACCAAAAACAGAAAATAATAATCAAATAAGAATAAGAGGGGATTGAAAATGTCAAGTAATGTACAACCAATATTTATCCTGCCTGAAGGGACACAAAGGACTTCAGGAAAACAGGCGCAGAGAGTAAATATTTCTGCAGCGCAGCAGGTTGCTGAGCAGGTAAAATCAACTTTAGGTCCGAAAGGCATGGACAAGATGCTTGTAGATTCACTGGGAGATGTAACAGTAACAAATGACGGTATTACAATTCTGGAAGAGATGTCAATTGAGCATCCTTCTGCAAAGATGATTGTTGAGGTAGCTAAGACACAGGAAGAAGAGGTAGGAGACGGCACAACAACAGCTGTTGTTCTTGCAGGAGAGCTTCTAAAGAATGCAGAGTCTCTTCTTGAGCAGAATGTGCATCCTACTGTTATCACAAAAGGCTACAGGATGGCTTTTGAAAAAGCTATAGAGCTCCTGAATAATATTTCAGAAAAGATATCTCTTAAAGATGTAAAGCTCATGAACAATATCGCGATTACAGCTATGACTGGCAAAGGCTCTGAATATGCAAAAGAGCATCTTGCAGAACTGATAGTTCAGGCTATAAAATCAATTAGCGAAGAGAAAGATGGAAAGATAATCATAAACAGGGATGACATAAAACTTGAGAAGAAAGTAGGAGCTGGAGTTGAAGCCACTGAGCTTGTCAAGGGAATAATCCTTGATAAGGAGAGAGTTCACTCAGGGATGCCAAGGATAATAGAGAATGTAAAGATTGCTCTTGTCGATTCTGCAATAGAGATAAAAAATACTGAGATTGACGCAAAGATACAGATAACTGACCCAAGCCAGATGCAGGCTTTCCTTGACCAGGAAGAAGCGATGTTGAGGAAGATGGTGCAGAAGATAATAGGCAGCGGAGCCAATATGCTTATATGCCAGAAAGGGATTGATGATGTTGCGCAGCATTTCCTTGCAAAGAACGGGATATATGCTGTAAGAAGAGTAAAGAAAAGCGACATGGAAAAACTTTCAAGAGCTACAAGCGGCAAAATTATAACAAATATAGAAGACCTTTCAAAAGCTGACCTTGGAAATGCAGGACTTGTAGAAGAAGTTAAAGTAGGAGACGAGGAAATGACATTCATAAGGGAATGCAAGAATCCCAAGTCTGTAACAATGCTGATAAGAGGAGGGACAGCGCATGTTGTTGATGAAGTGAAAAGAGCTATAGAAGATGCAATTGGAGATCTTGCTGCTGCTCTGAATAACGGGAAAGTTGTTGGAGGAGCAGGTTCTTCAGAAGTAGAGGTGTCAAGAGAGCTTAAAAAATATGCGCAGCAGTTCAGCGGAAGAGAGCAGCTTGCGATAAACGCTTTTGCTGCTACTATGGAAATTATTCCAAAGACACTTGCAGAAAATGCAGGGCTTGATCCTATTGACATATTGACAGAGATGAGATCAGAGCACAAGAAAGGCAGCAAATGGGCAGGCATTGACGTTTTTAGCGGCAGGGTAGTTGACTCGTGGAGAAAAGGGGTAATCGAACCTTTGAAGATAAAAACGCAGGCAATAAGCTCAGCTGCAGAAGTCGCGATAATGATATTGAGGATTGACGATGTGATTGCTGGCTCAGGATCAGGCAAGGGAATGCCTGAGATGCCGCCAGGTGGGATGGGAGGCATGGGCGGAATGCCGCCAATGATGTGATGATTCTGAATTTTTCTTTTTTTTTAAGATTCTCTTAATTTAGCAAATTAATCTATAGGAGGTCTAAAAGTTATGTTTTCAAAAAACTTAAAAAGAAGAGATAATTTGGGAGTTCTTTATGACATTTAATCTCAAGGATTCTTATGATTTCAAAAACTTAGATAGAGAATTAGTTTTTGAAAAAATTAAACATAGGCATCGTAGCATAATCACACAATTCCTATCATATCAATCAGAATTGAGAGGATTTTTAATAGATGATGCATTACGTTCGCAAGAACTAGCTATTTCTAACACATATCTAATTTTTGATAAGAAAAACTACACCCTATATAAGAAAAATAAAAGAAATTTGATATTGTTAGGCTATATTACAATTTCAAATGATGCTATAAATCTTGATGCTACTCTTAAAAGTGTTTTTAAAGATAAAGGTATACCATACAAAGCTTTGCCTGCATTAAAAATAGGTCGACTTTGCATTGATAACAGATATCATAGAAGAGGCTTGGGGCGATGCCTTTTGGTATGGACAGTTAAAAGAGTATCTTATTTGAATCAAAATAGCGCTTGCCGATTTATTACACTTGATGCAAAAAGACATCCTAAGAAAACCAAAGATTCATTCCATTTTTATAAAAAATTTGGGTTTAAAATACTCAAGAAAAAAGGAGAAAAATCTGATTCAGAAATCGCACAACAGAAGTCCGGAACTACCCCTATGTATTTTGATTTATTTAGAATCATAAAAAAAGTAGAAGTCAACACAACGATTTGATCACTACCCATTAGTAGCCAACCCGAAAGATATATAAATGATAGATATTTAACATTAAAATGAGGAAATACTATGGCAAAACCAATTAGGGCTACACCAACCCTTAATAAAAAAGAATCTAATGATTTTATAAAAAGGATGATTGAAGTAGAGAAAAGAAGATCAAACAATATAGAACAGTTCTTCACTGATGCAATTTCTTCAAATACTAAACATTAGTTTGATTAATTTTTAGTAAAAATATTCAATTCCGATAATTTTAAATAAAACTCTTTTCTCTTAATTCCTATGATCATCACAATATCCGGAAAACCAGGATCAGGGAAATCAACAGTAGGGAAGATATTGGCAAATGAGATGGGATATAATTTCTATTCTGTTGGCGACTTGCGCGGCAAGATGGCTATGGATAAGGGAATGACTATTGATGAGCTTAATGAGCTGGGCAAGACTGAAGCATGGACTGACAGGGAAGCTGACGAATATCAGACAAAGCTTGGAAAAGAAGAAGATAACTTTGTGATTGACAGCAGGCTTGGATGGTATTTTATCCCCCATTCAATTAAGATATTCATTGATGTTAAATCTTATGCAGGAACTGAGAGAATATTCAAAAATCAGAGGCCTGATGAAAAGAAGCAGGATAGTGTTGAAAAGCTTGAGAAAATGCTTGAAGAAAGGATGAAAAGTGACAGCGCAAGGTATATTAAGTATTATGGAGTCGACTATCAGGACAAGAAGAACTATGACCTTATTGTTGATTCTTCTGAACTGAAGCCAAAGCAGGTTGCAAAAAAGATACTGGATTATGTTAAAGAGAATAAATAGATATATCAGAACTTTACAAAATTAAGCTTAGGCACAATCTTTTTTGCTTGTTCTACTTTATTTACAAAATCCTGCATGAATTTTGCCATATGCTCGCATGCATCCTGCTTGTCCTGCCCGCAAAGCAACGTCCCTTTCTTGCAGTCATTGTATATCTTGTCCAAATCAGCATCATTCTCAAGCATATGCTGCTTGTAAAATTCGAATATCATGCACTTTTCAGGGATTCCACCAAGCTTTTTCTGCTCTTCTACTGTGTCCCTGCCTCCAGTCAATGCTCTTTTAAGCTTTCTTGTGACTGCATTGACATCTTCAGGGAGCTCGATGCAACTCTCTGGCTTTGACTTTGACATCTTTATAGAACCGTCCAGTGAAGGAGTGAACTTGTGGTATATTGAGCTGATAGGAAAGAACTTCTTCTGCTTCATTCTCCTGATGACATCTCTTGCCAGTCTTATATGCGGGTCCTGGTCAATGCCTACAGGTATTATTCCTGGCATCCTTTCTTCAAGCTGAGGATACAGCATATCTCCCACCTGTGTAACCGCGCTCATTATCCTGCCAGGATCTGCGCTTCCATATATTGATTTAAATTCACTTAATGTTATCTTTTTCGCAAACTCATAAGCCATATGAACAACATCCTTGTTCTCTGACTGAAAATAGAATATTGTTTTTTTAGGGTCAAGGCCAAGCGCAATATAAGCTGGGATATGAAAATCATAAGCCCTCTTTTTTGCCTGCTCTAATGTAACACCTCTTGATGCCATTGCTTCAAGATCTGCTATAAGTATGTATGCCTGTGCTCCGTGCTTCTGAAAATATGCTATCTGCTCTACAACAAGCTTTGATCCAAAATGTATCCTGTCTCCTGTAGGCATTATGCCTGACAGCACATAAAATGGTTTCTTGTTTTTTATGCAATCAGCTATCCTCTTAAGATCCCTCCCTGCAAATACTGCCCCTCTCCGCATTATTCTGTTAGGCTCAGGGAACATCGAGGGGTCAAACTCCTCAAGGCCGAAATCATTTATTGTTTTTGCATAATCCTCAACAAGCTCTGATCCATAAACATCAATCGTTTTTGCCATCTTATAGGCTTCTAAATAGGATTAGTTTATAAAATTTTGCACTACATTTTTATACCCCTCCTCATTCTTCCCTGCTATGGTATTGCAGAGAGTGCAGAAGATACTTGCCCATGCAGGGATTGCATCCCGAAGGAAATGCGAGGAGATTATCAAAGAAGGGAAGGTCAGTGTGAACAATAAAGTTATCACGATTGGAGACAAGGCTGACCCTGATAAAGATGTAATAAAAGTAAACGGCGAGAGAATAAAGTCTGAGAAGAAAAGGTACATCATATTGAACAAGCCAAAGGGATATGTGACAACAGCTTATGACCCAAGAGGGAGGAAGACAGTTATTGATCTTGTTGATATGAAAGAAAGGATATTTCCTGTCGGCAGGCTTGACCTTTTCAGTGAAGGCTTATTGATTCTCACAAATGATGGAGACTTTGCAAACAGGATAATGCATCCAAGATATGAGAAGACAAAGACATATAATGCTATGCTTGACAGGAAATTAGAACATGATGACCTGACAAGGCTGAAGACAGGGATTGTCATTGAAAAAAGGAAGGTTGTGCCTGATAATTTATTTCTGAATAATAAAGACAAGAGAAATGTAGTTATCTCAATCCATGAAGGCAGGCATAAGATTGTCAAGAGGTTGTTCAAAGAGCTTGGCTATTATATAACATCTCTCAAAAGGACAAGGATAGGAAGCATAACACTGAAAAGCCTTGCATCTGGTGAGTGGAGAGAGCTGGAAAAGAAAGAGATTGAATCGCTCATGAAAGAATAGAAATGTTTCTATTTCACAGATTCCCAAACACTCCACCAAAATTTCTTTAGAATTTTTTGGTAAGTAAAAAGTCTGCTATTCAAGGAGCACCAGCATCATCAGTCAAAACTTAATCCTTTTCCTTATCCTGCTCGTTGCTGGGGGTTGTCCCTTACGGGGGAGCAGAGCCTTCTAATAACTTATCCCAAGTTTTGAAGATGCTTGTGCTCCTTTGCATCTGACTTTTTACTTACATTTTTTGGTAAAATATATATACCACCTAATCTCCTAACCAGCATAAATGGTATATGATATAATCATCGGCAGGAGTGCGGAAGACAGGAAAAAGCTGGGTACAAAAGGCACAATACATCTGGGAAAGCACTATGTAAAGATGGGACAAGTCACTTCGCTGTCAAACAACATATACATGGATGTTACAAGAAGCCATGTTGTCTTTATCTGCGGCAAAAGAGGTTCTGGGAAATCGTATACCATGGGAGCTATCGCAGAAGGCATAGCAGACCTTCCAGAGGAGATTGGCCAGAACATATCAGTGATCATGCTTGACACTATGGGGATTTATTGGACAATGAAATATCCTAATGAGAAAGATAAGGATCTTCTCACGCAATGGGGGATGAAAGGCAAAGGGCTCAATGTCCAGATATTCACCCCCTATGGCTATTATGATAAATATAAGAAAGAGGGCATCCCTACAGATTTTCCATTCTCAATACAGCCGAATGAGCTTACTCCGTCTGACTGGTGTCTTACATTTGGGATTGACATAAACAGCTCAATCGGCGTGTTCATTGACAGGATTATACACGAGCTGATAGAAAAGCTGGGCAATTATTCAGTCCAGGATATAATCGGAGCTATTGAAAAAGATGAAAGAGTAGACCGGGCAGTGAAAGATGGGGCAATAAACAGGTTCCTTACTGCAGACGGATGGGGTCTTTTCAAAAAACAAGGCACAAAGATTGATGACCTCGTCAAAGGCGGTCAGATAACAGTGCTTGATGTAAGTTGCTATGCTGTCACGCCAGGAGCAGAGCAGCTGAGGGCTCTTGTTATAGGGCTGATATCGCAGAAGCTTTTTGTAGAGAGGATGATACAGAGGAAGGGAGAGGAATTCAGGGACATAAAAGCAAGGACAGAATACCTTACAGAAGAAGCAGAGAAAAAGAAAGCAATGCCTATGGTATGGCTTGTTGTGGACGAAGCACATGAATTCGTCCCACGTGAAGGTAAAACAACAGCATCTCCTGCGCTCATAACAATTCTTAGGGAAGGAAGGCAGCCAGGGATATGCCTTATAATGGCGACCCAGCAGCCAGGCAAGATCCATACAGATGTCATGACTCAGTCTGACATTGTCCTTGCGCACAGGCTTACTGCAAAGATAGATATCGATGCGCTTGGCATGCTCATGCAGAGCTATATGAGAGAAGGACTTGACACACAGGTAGACAACCTGCCAAGAGTCAAGGGAGCAGTGATAGCTTTTGATGACATGAATGAAAGGATGTATCCTATGCGGGTAAGGCCAAGGATAACATGGCATGGTGGAGAAGCTCCTTCTGCAATGCCCAGGAAAGAAGAGAAAAAGTTAGGGTTTGAGTAAGGGATTATAATTCTTCAGATATCAGCAGCTGCTTAGTATTTCATTGATTTTATTTGTTAATTCTTTTCCAAAAATCGGTTTAGTCAGATAAGCTGTTTTATTGTCCTCAGAACAAATTTGATTAATCTCATTATCTCCAATATAACCTGACAAGAAAGCTATTTTGGTATCCTTATCTGTTTCTCTAATCTTAAAATATGCTTCAGTTCCAGACATCCTTGGCATATTCTGATCCATAATCACCAGGTCATATTGGTTATCTTGCATCATCTCTAATGCTTCTTTGCCATCACCTGCGCAATATACCTCATAGCCATCAAATTTAAGCATATCTGAGATACAATTTTTAATAGTTTCATCATCATCTACTAATAGTATTCTGGCATTTGATATTGAATTCGTTGCTTTAGATTCTTTAGGTATAATCTCTTCAATTAATTCTTCCAACTCTGCTTTAAGATAGACATCAAATTTTGTTCCTTTTCCAGGAGTTGACTCCACTTTTATATATCCTCCATGGTCTGTTATAATGCTGTCACATACGCATAATCCCAGGCCTGTTCCTTCTCCAGGGTTTTTAGTAGTATAAAATGGATCAAATATCTTGCTTTTAGTGTCTTCATCCATTCCTGAGCCTATATCTGAAATCGAGACACGTACGTATTTGCCGTCTTCCAATTCAATATTTTTAGTTTCCACAAGAATAATATTATTTGCGTCGTCACTTAGAGAATCATAAGCATTAGAGATGAGATTAAAGAATACTTGGCTTAATTTCTCTTTATCTCCTTTGACATTCCATGTGTCTGGCTGATGTTTTATAACAATATCACAATCAATATGACTCTCATCTTTTTCATAATCTAGCTCCTGAAAGCTGTCAAGTGTTTTCCTTATATCAATAGATTTCAGATCCATGCATCTAATCCCGCTGAAAGCCAATAAATCTTCATTAATCTTTTTTCCTCGCATAACAGTTTTCTTAATTGAGTCAAGTTTATTATGCAAATAATCCACATCTTCTGCTTTTCGACGCATTAATCCAACAGAACCTGATATACTCTGCAATATATTATTGAACTCATGAGCAACACCCCTTGTCATAGTTTCCAGCTTTTTCTTATAAGTGATATCATGGAATGTTCCTATAGTCCCCCTGAATTTGCCTTCTGAACTAAAAATAGGGATCTTCTTTATTATTGCAGTAATTATCTCTCCATCGCTTTTTTTGTGTTGATATAAAAATTCCTTTATTTTTCCGCTTTTTTTAACTCTTTCATCATCTCTGACATATTCAAGCGCTTTCTCCAAAGTGAATATTTCAAAATCAGTCTTCCCAATAATCTCATTAGGTTTCTTTCCAAAAGAATCAGCCATTTTTTTGTTGACCGATCTATATACATTATTTTCATCTTTAAAATAAATATATAAAATACTATTATCCATATAAATATCATTTACTGCTTTAGAATATTGTAATTCTCTGTTTATGGCTTGTTTTTCTTCTATTTCTTTTTCCAATTCCTTAATTCTTTTTTCAAGTTCTTCTGTACTGCTCATTTTTTTATTATGTACTGTTCATTTTTCTATTATCTAGTTTAGGTTACTGCAAAAGAACACTATATTAACTTCTAGTATAGTATGTAAACACTCATTGCTTTATAAAGTTATTGTTATTCAACAGTAGTGTGTTATCCGGAAACTATTTCCCTACGGGGAGTTTGTTCCATATATGCAGTATCTCCTTCAGATATACTGAAAAAACCATTAAATATATAAAGCGGAAGTTCCTGAATGCTCTTATATATTCAAAAAAGGGGTAAAAAGTGGGAAAAAGAGGCCAGATTACAGTATTTATAATAATTAGCCTTATTCTATTGCTTTCTGTAACTTTATTTCTTTATTACAGGAATCTTACTCTTCAGGAACCAGAAGTAGTGCCTCCACAGTTTGGTCCTGTCAGAGACTATGTAAGCTCGTGCATGAAGATTACAGCAAGACAGGCTGTTGAAAAGCTTGGCCAGCAGTCAGGATACATAAATATACCTGAGCAGTGGCTCCTTGACAAGGATTCTTATATAGAGATATCTTCTGCAGGCCTTCTTAATGTTCCTTATTGGTATTATAAGGGAGAGAGCAGGGTGCCTTCCATAAATGTGATGGAACAGGATATATCTGATTATGTGGGAAACAATCTTAAGGCATGCCTTAATGATTTTGAGGCATTTGAGAAGACATTCACAATACAAGAGCGGCGTGAGATTAAAGTAACTGTAGCTATTGATAAAGATGATGTAAGGATAGATGCAAATTATCTGCTTAAGGTGAAGTCAAAAGCAGATGCAGAGACAACTTATCTCTCTGATTTCTCTACAATCCTTGATGTACAGCTGATGAAAGCTTATGAGCTTGCAAGAAAAATTATGGAGAAAGAGAACAAGCTGCTGCTTCTTGAGAATGCTACAATGGACATAGTAGCTATGCATCCTGATATGCCCTTGTCAGGTATGACATTCCACTGCGGCTCTTTGATGTGGCACCTGAAAGATATAGAAGAGGAATTAAGCTCAATAATGAAATACCAGCTTTCAAGGGTAAGGATAAAGAATACTGATTACATTGCTTTTGATGCTGCAGAAGATGAGTATGAATATTTCAGGAAGTTCACTCCAGAAAGGGTCTTTGCAGGAAGCGTCCCTTCAAGGCCGGCTCCTGATGATGCTTATGATTACTTCCATTATTTTTGGAATGTTGGGTCGCCAAAAGTTAATCTGAGAGCTGCAATGCAATATGAGCCTTCATGGGGCATGGATATAGAGGCAAGGCCAAGCTATGGAGGAGTATTAAAGTCAAATGTTGGGAAAGGAGTTCAGAAATATCTTAGCTTCATGTGCGTAAATTTTTATCACTTTACTTATGATATTACATATCCAGTCATGGTAATCATCGGGGATGATGATGCATTTAATGGCGAAGGTTTCATATTCAGGTATTCTTTCCCTGTGCTTATAAAGAAGAATGAGGGTAATAGGGTTGACTTTGGCCATGATATATATGATGTGCCTCTTGTATACATAGACTACTGTGGAGAGCTTTCAGGTCCATTTTATGACATAAGGGTAAAAGGGACTGATGAGGATGGTTATACAGACATGGAGCTTAATGATGTGAATATAACATATGACTGCTATAAGTATAGGTGCAATCTTGGTAAGACAGAACCTCATGAAGGAGCATACAAGCTCAGGGTACAGCTTCCTTCATTCTGCGCTCATGGCTATCTTGTCGCTAATAGAAAAGGATATCTTGAAACAAGGCAGCAAGTATTGGATGAGAGCGATGTTGTAATAGATATGAAAAAGCTTAAGAGGCTTAATTTTTCAGTTGTCATGCACGACTACCAGTCACTGCCGCCTCCTCATCTGGATCCTGCTGCAAAAGACCTGAAAAGTGATATGAGCGTGCTTATTAATATCCAACACGAGAACCTCTCGCAGTTTTTCCAGTATAGGATATATCCTTTTGATGATGAGACTGAAGATGATATGAAAACAATAGACCTGCTTGATGAAGACTCTAAGTATGTGGTTGACATAATGCTTACAGATGAGAAATTTGGCCTGCTTGGAGGCTATAGGGCAAACTGGACAGTGAACCAGCTTGATATGCTTTATGCAAACCATGTTGAATTCCATGTGATAAGATACCTTCCAGTGCCTTATAATATAGAGCATCAATACAAGCTGGCAGTGTTCCTTGATGAAGGGGATACGTATAAGGAGGAGCTTAAGCCAGTGTTTGAATTAAGATAGTAATATTAAACATAAAAGAAAAAATCCAGCCATGGCCAGATGGAGCTTACCATGTTCCTATACGTAGTGTAGGGTTATGGTAAGTGGAATAGGGCTTTTGCAAAGCAAAAGACCGTCTGTGCCAGGGGTGGCGGGATTTTTTTTAAATCCTAAATATAGGACCTTACTCACCAACATAGAAAGTTAAATAAATAATCAGATTAATGGTAAAAAAGATGAGGGCTAAGACAACAGAGAGAGTATTGCAGTTTGCAGCATGCTTAATGATAGAACTTATTCTCTTTATGCCTTTCTATATCTCTGATGTATATGCGCAGGATGAACCTGACACTACTCCACCTTTTATAAATTTGACAATCCCACAGATATATAATAAAGATAGGATACATATAGAAGGCACTACTGAACCCTTTTCTAACCTGAAGCTATATATCAACAGTATATATGAGAGACAGATAGGGTCTGCAGGAACATCAAATGGCAGGTTTCTTTTCAGGGATGTACAGCTCAACAATATGCAGACAAATACAATCAGTATAGCAGCAGAAGACATGGCTGGTAACTTTAATGAGCGCACAAGCGTAGTCTATGTTGATGCAACTCCTCCTATTGTAAACATCAGCAAGATACCTGCTTTTTCAACAGAGGATTCACTGCTGATAAAAGGAACAGTTGATGAGCAAGTTCATATAGATTTTTATGTGAAATCAGAAAAAGAGAAATCTGCAAAGCAGCCTTCTGCAGTGCAGTCAGTGCATATCGATCCAAAAAGCCTTGATCCCAATTCTGTGACTATTGCATGGGTGGATAATCCTGCAGAAGAAGAAGTGACTGATTATCTTATCTATAGATCAGATGTGGGGCTTATAGCAACAATCAGCAGCTCGTCTTTCACAGATATTCTTGTAAGCACAAACAAAAGCTACGCATATAAGGTATCTGCAATGAACAAGTATTGCATAGAAGGCCCTAAAACAGAAGTTAAGATAACAACACCGCTTGGAGGCATGGAGAGGGATGTCATACCTCCAAAGATTGAGGTCAAGTGCGAGAAAGAAGGGCCTCAGCATTCAATAGATACTGGCGCAGGAACATTTGAGCAGAGGATAGACTTGTTTTCAGGCAGGAACAGCATCATGATCAATGTGTCTGATATTGCAAACAACTCTGTCAGCTTTTCAGCCAGCACTTATGTTGACACAGAACCTCCTGAAATATCTGGCGTGAATTTTAATGATATAAGCCCTTCATACATAAGGGATGTGGCAATAACAGGAAAAGTATCAGAGAATGCGACAGTGCATATATATGTAAATAATAAGGCTGATCCCCAGAAAAGCGTAAGGACAGCTGAAGACGGCTCATTCTCAGTAGACATAAGGCTTGAGAGGACAATATCTCTTGAGACATATGAGAGGACAGGAGCGCAGGTTGTTACAGGAGAAGCAGGAAGGGAATGGATAAATTATATAAATATCACAGCTGTTGATGATTCAGGCCAGGCCAGCAGCATAACAGGCGAAGTTCAGTATGCATTATGCGGAGAGGGAGCTGACTGGGACATAGATGTCAGCGATGTGACTCCTGACACTTTGCTGCCAAGATTTATTATGGAAGGCATTGGCCAGATAGGGTTTGACGCAAAGATCAGGTGGCAGGGACCTGGCGATGAGCAGGGAGTATCAGTCTCTAACATTGTTCTTGAGAAGATGCCTCTCAGCCCTCAGCAGAAAGACAAATATGACCTTGACTGGGTAGGTTCCATGCCTGTTCCAGTAAAAAGCAGTGACAGCAGGAATTCTTATTTTCTCATAAAGCTAAAGGTTCCTGGTGCTGTTGCAGGAAACACGACTCTAGAACAAGAGGACAATATAAGCAACCATCGTGTAGGCGAATGCGCTATCCCTGGGATGGGATGCATAAAGATTCCTGTAATAATGAGGATAGATTACAATTATTATGATCCTTATAACAGGAGCGATGTTGCAAGGACACAAAAGCACTGCATGGATATAAAAGTAATGATTGACAGGAGAGTTCCTCCTGACAAAATACCAACAGCATTCCTTATAACAACAATAGATGCGCTTAATTCAACAATTAATCTTATAGACCATGTCCTGAAGCCTGTAAAGACAGCAAGAAAATGGGTATTCCTTGCATGCGCAGGTTCATGGGTACTGTGGTGGATGAAAAGAGCAGGAGAATGGATGCACTGCATTGGAGCAAGGCCTGAGACATGCAATCCTGAAGGAGAGACAGAAGAAGAAGGAGATGACTATAAATGCGCAGAATGCCTGAAGTCAAAATCAGAAACCATCGCTTTCTGGGTAAAATCACAGTGGCTTTGCGACAGGATAATGTGCCCGCCAGCTCCGACTATTCAGAAGTATATTGAGGATGCAAGAGACGGAAAGATTGCAAGATCGCATTGCAGCAATCAAGATATTTCAGATATAGAGTACAATAAGATTACTACAGATAAAGCAGGATTTGACGAATTCATGAATCCAGGGAACATGAGCCTTTATGTGAGGACTGCTGATAAAGTTAAAAAGAATGAGCTTGCAGGATACCCTGATCCAGATAAGTGTGAATTTGAATACTATATGAACTACAATTCTGTCGCATTGTTCGTAAATGAATTAGAGGAATCGTATTGTGTGACAAATCCTACAAAAGATCAGATGGAAGAAAACAAATATGCATCTGGCATTGACTGTGGAGGAGTCGGAAAGGTATTGAGAGTCATTGGCGGCATCTGCTCTAAGCAGGAATCACAGAACATGACATTGTCTGTTGTTGAAAAAGGAAAAACAAAATATTATTACATAGAACAAAAAGAGATTAACAAAAGGATTGCAAAAGAAGCAATAAAGAAAAGGCAGATAATTGATGAGGTTGTTGATGGGAAAGTTATCAAGAGAGATGTTACGATATATGAGCCACAGGATGAGATAATCCTTGATAGTAATATGTGCGTGAGCAAAGAAACCGGAAAGATCATAGATTATAAGGATTACTCTAGAAGTAAAGGAGAAAAGGCACTTCCTGAACAGGTATGGAATGCTGTATGCCAGCCACCAAGAGAATATGTTGTTGACCCAACTTCAGGTCTGATTACATCATTCAGGTCTGTCTGCCTGACTGCAATAGCAGAGTACCTCCAGCACTGGCGCACAATACTTAGTATGGTAAAGAACTGCCTGCAGACAATATTATACACTGGAGACGGCAGCGCAGGCATATGCAAGCAGGTTCTTACGATATATTTATGCGACCTTATATATTATGCAATCCAGTGCATAAAAGAGAAAGCAGCAACAGCGTATGGGGACGAGAAAGTATTAAGTGGAGCAGGAGGATTCCTTAGCTATATGCAGGACAGCTCAGCGCAGATGCAGCAGGGAATAAGAGGAAGATACGGTTCAAGTGCTGTTTACCAGACATTGTTTGTAGAGAAGAAGCTTATACATTCTGTATGCGCATTTGCTTTTACAGGAGACTGGAATCTTGACCTTGACGCATTTTTAGAAGAAGAGATAACTGTTCCTATAGAGACATCATGCTTTGCAACAGGAACAAGAAGGTTCCTTACAAAGGATCCTGCGCAGCAAGGCCAGGCAAATTTCATGTATCATCTTGGAGTGTTCATAGTAAGCGGAGCAAAAGATCTTAGATATGATGTTGAGCTTGTGTGTTCTGGCGATAATACATGCGGAGCTGATATTGATGAGCATGGAGTATGCGATTGCATGAAAAATGAAAAAGGGGACACACCGCATCCAGGTATCTCTGTTGGTCCAGGCCATCTTGGGCAGGGAGAGGTGGTTGATGAGGAAGTATTCCTTCCGGTTACAAAGCCATTTAGGTATGATAAGATAAGGATACTTGTAAGTTATACTGATGCAAACAACAACAGGATAGAGAACAAGCTTTGCGGAGAATCAAGTATAATTGAAGTTGGAGGAAGCCCTCCTGCTGACTGTTCGTTTGATCTTTCTGATTTGGTATTCCGCTGCGCATTTGAATGGGGAGAGCATGGTTCTGCAAAGTTCAAAGACATTATCAGGTTTGATGGAGACAAGACTGAGTTCTTTAATGGAGATAAGCTGTATATTGGCGGTGAGATAGAAAAATTCGAGAAGAGCAGCGAAGTCAATGAAAGGATGGCATTATGGTATAAGATATACAGGAAAGGCCAGTCAAATACATTCTATAAAACTGCATATATCCCATTCTCGCAGTCAAATCCAAAGATAATGGACCTTTTCACTAGCCCGCTGCAGATATCGTCATCAGCAGTAAATCAGGTTAAATCAGACAAATCATTTGAGTTCAATCCTTTTGTTGACATAACTCAGCAGACAAGCCTTAAGATAGATGGCGCTGTGGATCCAATTCATGTGGACATAACGCCTGAGATGGTAATGGATGATGTTATTGATCTGCAGCCGATTGAGATTAATATTGAGAAAGGCGGAACAAGTATTGATAGTGGAATATGCAGGCCTATAAGCAAGAAAGAATTTACTGGCGGATTCTTCAAGTGTGAAATAACAGGCATCAAGAATAGATACACAGTGACTATCAAGATGAGGGAAGGAAAGGAGCCAAAGGATATCAAGAATCCTATGACAATCAGGATATTCCCTCCAAAGACACAGACAGGAAGTGTGTCAGAAATTGTTAACATGGTGCTTGAGCTGTCCCTGCATTATATTGATCCTGAGACAGACAGAGTCAACCCTTCACCTATAGATTTTGAGGGCACAAGACAGGTAAAACTGCTTGAATTCAGGGCAAGCAGCAGCAAGGCGCTGGTTGCGAGGAGAGAAGGCGCCTGCGCTAATTACGAAGGAAGGAATCCAAACACAAATCCTTGCTATTGCGAC